>DOTU01000095.1:0-1361 GCA_003520965.1 Candidatus Zixiibacteriota bacterium | reverse complement strand
AAAATTATCCGCGATGAGAGCAGGATTACGTTTGATTACGAAATCGCCCGCGAGGAGTATAGCCGACGATTTTACACCGTTGGCGGTGAAGCTGCGCCTGCGCCCGGAATTCGTATATTCTCAAGCTTAATCCAGGAAGGCGATAATAAAAGCTCGCCCAAAAGCTTCGAAATGACCGATGATGTTAAATCCGTTCTCCAAAATGCCGGTGATAATCGTTTGGGTGCGTCAATTAACGGAGTCAGATATGTTGGCCCCGATTCCGGAAGTTATAATTTAGATTCATCGGATGTAGCTTATTATATTTACGTGGGTGATAAACACGGCTCATACGACGTAACATTTTCATTCATCGGTACCGGGCTTGGCTCGTATCAGGCAACCGGAGGAGGAGTATATCTTTTCGTTGGTCTCGGGCTTGGCGATTATGAACCGATAATCCTGATCCCGCTGCCCCAAGTGAAACGATACGGCTCTATAGGTTCTACTATAACAACTACCGATAGCTCTATTTCTATCGAGGGCGAATTGGTAGGATCGCTCTATGATCGTAACTCCCTTTCGACCAGAGATCGCGTCCAACAGGGAACATCGGGTTTTGGCTCGGCCCATATCAAGAGAAATCTGTTCGGCTCCAACAGCTTTATCGGTCTTGATGGTAGATTTCGTAAAATCGGCCGTGGGGCGATCTTTCCAGGCAGAATTGACGATGTCGAGCGCTACCGGCATTATGATCTTGATGCTTCTTTTACTTCGACAGGGGAGAAGGTTGAGGAGCTCAATCTCAGCGCCGGCCTTGATAAGAGCCGTGTTATCTCGCTTGGAGTTGGATACCTTACTCACCCGGATATTAAAAGCCGTCTCCATCAAACCGCGGGGCTTGACTGGCGGTTGGTCGGGCCGTTAAGCGTCTCATCCAATATTGAGCGCACAACCGGAACTCGAACCTGGTGGAAAAGCCATTCCCGACTTGCGGCCAATTTGACCCGCTTTCAACCGACATTTCGAATCGATTTTGAAAAGCGCAATGGGGTCGACGGATTCAAGTACTATGAATACGGCGCTGTTCTTCCAGCGACATACGCTAAGGATATCAACGGCACAACAGAGCTAACCTTCCGAAATGAAAAATACCTTTCGGTTACCTGGCATGATAAATTTCAATCCGGCTCGATTCAGCAGAATCTCAATTTCATTATCGGGCAATCGGGTTTGTCTGGCGAATTGGCCGGATCATATTATCGAAAGCATTATCAGAATTATTCCGGAACCGATGCCGAACAGCGAACCGGTTGGACGCGCCTTACATATTCCGACCCCGCCGGACGAGGCAGTCTCTCTCTCAATGAGCGCCTCAGTTC
>DOTU01000029.1 GCA_003520965.1 Candidatus Zixiibacteriota bacterium | reverse complement strand
AGCTTTGAATTGAAACCTGAGCTTTGACAACTTCAAGGGAGTCGCGCCAGAGCTGTTCGGCTGAAAGAGAATTTGGCATGTTCACAAGTTATCTACAGATGTGGAAATCTCCGCAAACTTTGCACACAAGTCGTTTCCCCCCGATGACAAGCTAAGATGTAAATCTACTAATTGGGTTTACTAATCGGCAGAATCATTTACTGTATTATTATCGTATTGAATATTTTCATCTTCATCTGCACGTGCATAAAATCAATCTGCGAGGCAATTGTCAAGACGAAAACTAATATTAATTTAATAAATCTGTAACTTCGTTAAGGGGACGTCGCTTACGGAAACAAATGCGCGGCAATTACAGCGATCTTTTGCGCTTCAGATCAAAACCGCTGCTTTCGCCATCGCCAGAAACCTATCGAAAGAAAAACTCATTCACATAAGTCAAACAAGCATTGAGGACTATTGACATTAAAAAATTTATTCGGTATATCCGGCGCATTTTTTGATAGCGAGAAATATTCGGTCATTCGTTGAGGCATAATGAGCAGATTGTGATATCTTATAAATCGCAGCCGCCGTCTTGACGCGCCCTTGACATAAGACAACTATTATAGTAACTTTGGCCGGATGGCGTATAGCGGAGTTTGATGGTAATTTTGAATAATAAAGCGCGAGCTCGGAAGACGATGCGGTATTCTACCGTTATCTTTTTTTTCCTAATTATAAACGGTAAGCTGTTATTGGCAGCGCCCCCAACGGAGCTATTGGCCTGCGGCGATAGTCTATATGAGGCTTATCAATATGGTGAATCAGCCAAATTTTATCGTCAGGCGGCAGTGGCCGACAGCCAGAGTTTCGATGCTTTCTGGAAACTTGGTCGCAGTTTAAATTACCTGGGAGAACTGACTCCCAGGGATTCGCAGCTGGCAGTTTTCGAGGAGGCCCGCGATGCCGAAAAACTCGCCTTGACGAAACGAGATATATCGGCCGATGCTCATTTTCAGATGGCGCGCGCCGTGGGAAAAATCGCGCTATTTAAGGGAATTTTCAGTTCCATCGGGTTGGCCAAACAAGTAAAGGCCGAGGCCGAGAGGACGTTAGCCTTAGATTCGCTTCACGACGGCGCCTGGCATATTTTAGGCAGATGGCATCGGGAGGTTGGCAAAAAGCCGAAACTCTTTCGTATTCCGCTGGGATTAGGAGAGGCCAATAAAAAGGACGCCATCTCGTTTATGCAGAAAGCCGTGATCCTAAATCCCACCTTAATTAACCATCGCCTTGAAATGGGGATAACTTATTTGGAATATGGAATGAAGACCGAAGCCCGGGCTGAGTTTGGCCAGTGTCTTTCTTTACCGGGGCATGGGCCGGTTGATGATAAATATAAGGAGGAGGCCAAAAAATATCTGGCAGGGATGGATAAAAAGTGATTTATTAGGTGACTTGGTTTTTTCGGGGGGCCGAATATTTGCGGAAATTAACAAAACTTAGCAGGAGATGCGCAGATGATGAACAAATTCGCTGATACCCGATTGCGTCGTGGGGCGGTTATAATCGGTTTCAAGGTTTTGCTCGTGTTCGCGGCGGCCCTGAGCATATCGGTCCAGAGCGCGATAGCAGGAGGTTTCGCACTTTCCGGAGTCGGCTCGAAGGCGATCGGTATGGGGGGCGCGTTCCGTGGCCTGGCCGATGATTGGAGCGCCGCCTATTGGAACCCCGCCGGTTTGACCCAAATTGAAAATTCTGAAATTAATGGTATGCTGGTCGCCATAAGTCCGCGGCCAGAATATAATCCAAATATATACTATGGCGGACTTAACGTTGGTTATCGTAACGGCCGGACCCTGTATCCAAACGATAAGACCAGTTTTATCCCTGACGCATCGGGCTTTATTAAAATTAAAGCTGTTGAAAATTTAACAACAGGCCTGGCGGTCTACATACCCTACGGCCTGGGAAGCGAATGGGACCTTTACAACCCCATCGGAATGGATCTAGCTAACCCCTATCCAAAATATGACCATAAAGGCGATCTTCAAATTATCGATATTCATCCCACGGTAGCCAAAGCCTTCATGGATGGGAAATTAAGCGTTGGGGCAGGGCTCTCTATTCAACGGGGCAGCCTCACTTTCGCGCAAACCCATCTAAAACCATCGGGTCTTCCCATACCCCACCAAAATCTTGTTATCTCAACTGAACTTAAGGGCGACGGTTGGGGAGTTGGCGCCAATTTCGGAGTTCTTTACAAATTTTCAAAAAAATTACAGGTAGGTCTTTCTGGTCGTACCGGTACCACTTTAAAGCTGAAGGGGCATGCCAATCAGGGGCTGTTCACTTTCAACGATGAAACCCTAAAAAACATTCTTCTTGGTTCGATGTACACAGCTGCGGAATCGGCTCAAATAAGGTTTCTTTTCGCGCCGCAGAATCATACCTCCAGCCCATCGGCCAAAGCCGACCTGAAAACGCCAGCGGATATCGGTATTGGATTTGCGTTAAAACCGATCGATAAGCTCACCGTGACCGGTGATCTGGCCTATACTAAATGGAATGTAGCAGACTCAATATTGATTAAACTTACCGGTACCGCCCCGGATGGCAGCCCGGCCGAAAATTCGGTTCTCATGTTCAATTGGAAAAACACCGTAAGGTTTTCGTTGGGTGCCGAATATTGGATTGTTAATCCTCTGGCGCTGCGGCTTGGTTTTTATAGTGATCCGAGTCCGATTCCGGATGAAACCTTCACGCCGCTTATTCCTGATCTGGGGACAAAAACTTCATTTAATATCGGGTCGGCGCTAAAATTCTCAGGTCTGGAGCTTTCCTATAATTTCGAATATTTAAGCTTCGCAAACCGCACTATCAGCACCCTAACCGATGTTAACGGTGACGGCGTTTACGATAGCTACCCCGGGGATTACAAATCGAAGCTGTATGCCTCACACATTTCACTGAGCTACAGGTTCTAAGGGGAGGGATAAAATGAAAAAGTATGCAATTATTTTTCTTGGTCTAATAGCGGCATTGATCCTGGCCCAGTGTTCGAAGCGATCTAATCCGGTTGACATCACTGCCGAACACGGGCGCTACTGGTCGCTATATTTCGAATCAGATGCCATCAAGGGCGATAAGATGACCGATTTCTGGTGGCGTCAGATTCTGGTTTACACTCCTCCCGGCTACAATCCGGGCGATACTCTTACCCCCATCGCCACGGCAGTAGACAGTATCCATCCGGGCGATACCATTATTTTCGGCGATACAACCGGCGGCCATGCGCCGGACTCAGTTCATATTATTTTACCCGACACTTTCTTTGTTTACGGCGATACATCATATGGTACCTACTACCCGGTGCTCTATTTATTGCACGGTTATGGCGGAGACCATGAATACTTCAAGGGCTACTATAATCTCTCTGATATTCTGGACGAGCTTATCCTAAGCGGCCAGATTAGGCCGATGATTGTTGCTATGCCCAACGCCACCAATAACCTCGGCGGAAGCTTCTACACCAATTCGCCAGATTTCGGAACCGGCCAGTCTTATGCCGGACGAATGCAGGATTTCATTGCCAACGAAGTAGTACATGTGGTCGATTCGGTTTTCAATACCCAAAAGGATCGCGAGCATCGCGGTATTGCGGGGCATTCCATGGGAGGCTATGGCGCACTAAAATTGGCTATGTTGAGAAGCGATCTGTTTGCCTCTGCCTCTTCCATGAGCGGCCCGCTGGCTTTCTATGGTCAAAAAACGTTTGATTCAACTGCGACTTTCGCTGGCCTTATCTCTCTCATGCCAGTAGTTTTCGAGGAAAATAATTTTACTCCTGGCGACACGGCGGCATTTTATACTATCAAACCTGCCAGCACCAAGCGGCTGACCAACATGATGTTTGCCATGGCCTCCGCTTTCAGTCCACACGATCCAGCTAACCCCGACACATCATATATGCATCGTTTTACAACTGGCCAGTTTGCCGGTGCGCTGGATCTTCCGTTTGATGCCAATGGGCAGTTAGCTCTCTCCGTATGGCAACATTGGATGGCTAATGATGTTACCGCAACTCTCGCTTATCTTCCCGCCGGTGCTTTATCGGCAACCGATGTCTATGTCGATGCCGGGGATCACGACGATCTATACCTGCAATACCAAGCGGCGGTTTTCGACGGGTTGATTACGGCGGCAAACCCTGCCAGGCGGTATGCATACCAAATATATAGCGGAAGCTCGGGTCTATTCGTGGCCGATCACATGTCGATGATCCATGAGAGGATTAAAGAAGTGGCCAAGTTCCACAACGAGACCTTTAATAGGTAATCGCGCGCAAATTAGCTTTTTACGGGGGCGAGGCCAACTCGCCCCTGTTTTTGTTAGTAACCATCGCAGTATTGGAAGTGCATCGGGTCGCACATCTTTCCTTTCCAGTCCCCGCCCCAGATAAATCCGAAAGTTTTAAATATCTCTACTATTTCCGGCGCCATATCTCCTGATGTTCCATACCGGTTTGTTTCGGGATTCAGATCTATGGCGATGCCCCAGGCATGAGTTGAAAGACTTGCGCCATTTCTTTTTTGGCGAAAATCGAAACAACCGCCAAAATAATATGCTTTCGAATTTAATCCTTGTTCCAGTATCTCATCAAAAACTGATCGGAAACGTTCAGCGACAAGCAGGTGGCATTTGATGCTTGAGATATGCTTGTTATGATCCCAGGCTAGCTTGAGTTTGTAGGGAAGCTTGATACAGATGATATTCTTATCCCCAAAAGCAGGATCGAGAGTCAAGGTTCCGTCTTTTATCTGCTTGACGCTTTTATTGATATCCCCAAATGTTTTAGTAATCTCGATTAACCCATGTGGGCGAATAAGCGGTTTTAGTGTTTTCGGCAAACATTCCTCCTTCCACTTATTAAGCCTCTGCAAAACGAAATGCACTTTGAACCTGTTTTGGAGCCCTTTTAGGAGCGTGGAGCATGTGCGGCTTACTTTTCGGTTTTCATAGGAGAAACTGGTTTTTGGAATTTTTCGGAAAATGGCGATTTGGGGGAGAAAATATTTTTATAAGGGACGCAAATGTTTAGGGTGTAAAGGGGCACAACATAATGTGTCCGTTTGTGTTAAGCTGGATATAAATACCGGGATTCACGGTGAACCCCGGCTACAATTTGATATTTAGTAAGTCTCAGCTTTTCAGCATAAATCTGGCGTCAACCGCTACAGATATTTCGCCCGTAGGTTTGACTATGAAGGGGTTGACATCGAACGACTCTATTTCAGGGAAATCGGATGTCAATTGCGAAAGACGCAGGATAGCTGCTTCGAGTATTTTTATATTGGCCGGTTGCGCGCCTCGAAATCCGGAGAGCAAGCGATATCCCTTAACCGATCTGATCATCTCGGCGGCTTCGGTCTCATTTAAGGGGGCAACTTTGAAAGCCACGTCTTTCATGATCTCGACACTTACTCCACCCAGGCCGAACATCATCAGCGCCCCCACTGACGCGTCTCGGCTCATACCGATGATTGTTTCATATCCGCCTTTGATCATTTCCTGAATCATAACTTCGACAATTCGTCCGCGTTCGCCTGCGAATTTTTTTCGCAACGTCTCCAGCGCAGCGCGAGCGGCCTCTTTGGTTTCAATATTTAGAATTACGCCGCCCATATCGGTCTTATGCACAACCGTAGGATCGTCGATCTTCATTACAATTGGAAAATGTAGTTTTTCAAGGGCGCTATCGAGTTCCGAGAGTGTCTTTATGCGGGCCGATTCCGCTATGCCGATACCATAGGCTCCAAGGATCGACATCGCCTCCGGTCCCATTATAACTTTCCGACCGGAACTGAATACGGCATCAACAATTTCTCTGGCGCTTTTACGGTCGACATCGAACATTACGGGGAGCAACTCTGGCCTTTCCCGAAGGTTGCGATATTGCCACATAGCATTCATGCCGCGCGCGGCGCCTTCAGGGAATGCGTAAACCGGTATATTATGAGCGATCAAATCCTCTGTTCCGGCGATACCGCTCGGGGAACCCATCAGGCAGGAGAAGACTGTTTTGCCGTTGGCGTACTTTTCAACTTTATCGATAACTGCGCTGATGACTGCCTTGTGATCGACCAATATCGGCGGCACAAAAACGACAATCAGACCATCGACATTAGGATCGGATAACGCCGCCTGTGTTGCGGCGGCGTAAGCGTCAGGGCCTCCGGAGGCAATAACATCGATAGGATTATTGACTGCCGCCATGGGCAACAGATT
>DOTU01000063.1:1586-7871 GCA_003520965.1 Candidatus Zixiibacteriota bacterium | reverse complement strand
TATCGCTGTCGCCATGCGAGTGACCTCCCAGAAGGATGCGCTCAACAAGCAGGATTCCCACAAATCCCAAGAGCACCATCCCCATGGCGAGATCGCCATGCCCAAGAGAAAGGGCGTCAGGAAGAAGATGCAGAAAGATAGCGCCAAGAATCGTTCCGCCGCCAAAGGCAATGAATAGATGCAGCTGTTTTTGGTTCCAGCGCGAAAACATGGGAGGCAATCCTCCCGCAAAGGCTACCAGGCTGACTCCGAAAGTGTAGAGAATGAGACGATCTAAAGGTATCTGCATTTTTTAATTCCCTCAGGGCGATATTGTAATAGATAGCAGATGATAAAGACAAGGAAATAAATGAGGAATTAGCCTTAACTCAATAGATAAAAAAACCGAGGTCTCCGACGAAACCTCGGCTACAACTTACAGGAGCATCAGGATATTATAAAATTCCATCCTGACGCATACAGGCTTTGTTACCCCTTAACCAGCGAATCCTTCTTAGTTAGCAGATACTGGTGAATGGCCTTGGCGGCTTTCTTTCCTGCGCCCGCGGCCAGGATTACCGTAGCGCCTCCGGTCACGATATCGCCTCCAGCATAGACACCCTCGCGCGAGGTTTGCATTGTTTCAGCGTTGACAATGATATTTCCCCAACGGTTAATATCAAGACCGGGTGTAGTCTGCGGGATAAGCGGATTGGAGGAGTTGCCAATAGCCACCACTACCAGATCAACTTCCATCGTGAAGTTGGATCCCTCGATTACCACCGGGCGTCGACGGCCGGAATCATCAGGCTCACCGAGCTGCATCTTCACGCATTCCATGGCGATCACTTTACCCTCAGCATCACCGATAAAACGTATCGGAGTGGTCAGCATGTGGAACTGCACCCCCTCCTGCTGCGCATGGTGAATCTCCTCGGCACGCGCCGGCATCTCAGCCTCGCTTCGGCGATAGACGATATAAGCGTTTTCGGCCCCAAGGCGAAGCGAAGTTCGAACCGAATCCATGGCGGTGTTGCCGCCACCCAAGACTGCCACATTCTTGCCCACAATGATCGGCGTATCGTAATTGGGGAAATCAAATGCGCGCATCAAATTGGAGCGGGTTAAGTACTCATTCGATGAGTAAATACCGATCAGATTTTCACCGGGGATACCCATAAAATTGGGTAGCCCCGCGCCGGTACCAATGAAGACTGCGTCATAACCCATCTCAAAGAGCTCGTCGATCGTATCGCTCTTTCCAATCACTGTTGAGGGTTGGAATTCGACACCCAGCCTAGCCATATAGTCGCACTCGGCCTGGACAATCTTTTTGGGAAGCCTGAACTCCGGGATACCATAAACCAGCACTCCGCCGGTTTTATGCAAAGCCTCGAAAATGGTAACCTTGTGGCCAAGCTTGATAAGGTCGCCTGCCACGGTGAGGCCCGCTGGTCCAGAGCCAACAACTGCTACTCTAAAGCCGCTGGCCGGGGCCATCTCCGGAATTTGGGTTAATTTATTTTCGCGCTCAAAATCAGCCACGAAACGTTCGAGATATCCGATTGCCACTGGCTTAAACTTCTTAGCCAGGATACAAACCACCTCGCACTGCTCCTCCTGCGGGCAGACTCGTCCGCAGATTGCAGGAAGTGAATTCGTCTCTTTTATTTTGCGAGCGGCTCCCGCAAAATCACGCTCAACAACAAGGCTGATAAATCCAGGGATATCAACCTCAACCGGACATCCCGAGACACATGGAGCCTTAGCGCAACTGAGGCATCTGGAGGCCTCAGTTACAGCCATCTCAATTTCTAAGCCACGAGGAACTTCGCTGAAATTATGAATTCGCTCTTTCGGGTCCTGCTCGGGCATGGAAGTCCGAGGGATTTTCATGCGATCTTTTTTATCTAATTTCTGGTCGGCCACCTTAATTCTCCTAAATCCAAAATTAAATATTCATCATCAAAATCTGCGCAAATCGCTACAAACAATCGCCGTACCTATTTAACCAATGTCTTTACCGAATCGGCTAACTTGCAGCCGGGAGATTCAAGGAATCTATGAAACGAATTTTTCTCCTGTTCCTTGTAGGCATTTAGACGTTTGGTAAGCAGATCGAAATCAACTAAATGTCCGTCAAAGTCGGGACCATCCACACAGGCGAATTTAGTGGTATCCCCCACTGCTACGCGGCAGCCACCGCACATGCCGGTGCCATCAACCATTAGAGGATTAAGCGAAACCCAGGTTGGCACTCCATAGGGCTTTGTAAGATTGGCGACAACTTTCATCATTATCACCGGCCCGATGGCCATGATCATTCCCACCTTTTCGCCTGAATCGAGGATCTGCTTCAAGATATCGGAGACGAATCCATGATGGCCATAAGAGCCGTCATCGGTGCAGGCATAGAATTTATCAGCTATGGCTTTATGCTCATTTTCATAAAAGAGGATGTTTTGGGAACGGGCGCCGATAATTGTATAGAGCTTATTTCCGGCCGCTTTCCAGGCCTGCGCAATTGGGTAGATAGGTGCGATACCGATACCGCCTCCCACTACAATTGCCGTGCCCCATTTTTTGACATGGGTAGGCAAACCAAGCGGACCGACGCAATCGAGGATTTCTCCGCCAGCAGGGATGGTTGTCATCAGAGCTGATGTTTTCCCAACCACCTGGTAGATAACTGTGAGGACACCGTTTTCGCGATCCAACCCGCCGATCGACATCGGGACACGCTCTCCCGCCTCATTGACACGGATTATTACGAATTGCCCCGGTCTTGCTTTTTCAACCAGCTTGGGGACTCTTACGAGCATTTTCCAATTTTGCGGACCAATCTGTACATTATCAAGGACTTTCGGCATTAACCAACCTCCAAGCGAAAAATTAATATTTGCGTCTACAAGATAAAATTTGGGGCCGCAAAATCAATATGATAATTGCCTACAGTAATAAAATACGGGAAGAGCGCTCTTCCCGTAAACATAACATTGCCTCTTTTATCTGCGTTGATTAGACTAACTTGCCCACTGAGTTAGCTTAACCATGATAGCTTTTTGGGCATGCAGGCGGTTTTCGGCTTCATCGAAGACCACCGAATGCGGGCCATCGATGACCTCATCGGTAATCTCGCGCCCGCGTTCGGCAGGCAGACAATGCATGACAATATGTGATGGGTTGGCGCCTGCTAGAAGATGAGAATTGATCTGATATTCCTTCAGCAGATCAGCTTTGGATTTTGCCTGGTCTTTTTGCCCCATCGATGCCCATACATCGGTGTAAATAACATCCGCATTTCTTACAGCCTCATGGGGATCTTCCATGATTGAAATTTTGGAGCGACCAGCCTTAATAGCCTTGTCCAAAATCTGCTTATCGGGCATAGTTTCCTTGCGTGTTCCAATACGCAAATCGAATGGCAAGACTGTGGCAGCTTCCAACCAGCTATTACAGACATTATTGCCATCTCCCAGGTAAGCAACTTTCATCCCGTCAATTTTGCCTTTATGTTCAATAATGGTTTGGATATCCGCCATAATCTGGCAGGGATGCGACAGATCAGTCAGGCCATTAATAATTGGAACATCGGCATATTTGGCAAGCTCCTCGACTGAGGCATGGGAAAAGGTTCGAATTTCAATCATTCCCACATAGCGCGAAAGCACCTTGGCTACATCATGGATCGATTCGCGAACACCGAGCTGAATCTCATTATCGGTGATATAGAGGCTGTGTCCGCCAAGTTCGCTGATACCCACCTCGAAAGAGATACGGGTGCGAAGCGATGGTTTGTGGAAAATACAGGCCACCGTCTTGCCCCGAAGAACATCGAGGATCTGTCCTTTTTTCTTCTTAAGTTCCAGGGCCAACTTGAAAGTTTCTCTTACTTCAGACTCATTAAAATCTGTTACTTGAAGAAAATCTCGTTTCATTTTAATTACCTCATACAAAGTTTCTTACTATCGGAATTATACCCCAAAAAAGCATCCATACCCTATGCCCAAGAAAGTATATATACCTATTTTGTCTAAATAAGTCAGCTATTTTTAGAGACATACGAACCTTGACCTAAAACATGATCTCCAAGATTGAACCGCCGTTAACGTTCATGCCGCCAGTAAGGCCAGGGCTTGAGGCTAATGAGAGGGGTAAGTATGGTGCTAATCAGCATAATAACTAATGAAGCCAGAAGGATTCTTCCATCTTCATTAACCGGCAATATATCTATTGAGAAATCTCTAACGTGCTGGGAAAGGGCGTTCATATATTTATAGGCAACTCAGCTAAAAAAAATATACCTCGAAAAATCCTCATTCATGATAATCCCGTTTAAAGTGTACCCGATCAGTTTCTCTAATTTAAGGGATAGTTGTATTATTGTAAATGGATTTGTCCCAAAATCGGTTCTGGCTCATCTTAAGTATCATCGCAAATAGCGTCCAGAAATAAATTTCGGGATGAAACGAGCCTTCCGCTAACATGCCCAATTCGAAAAAGCTTCGGCCAAAAGTGGCCAATATTCCGCCCAAGACACCGTAAACCAATACTTTTTGTTCGGCTGAACCAGTGGTGATTCTAAGCGCCTTTACCCCGGCTCTCAACGGAAGATAGTAGAGGGTCAGTATCAACAATAAACCCCAGATGCCCATTTCGGCGGTTTGCATAAGGATCTGGTTATGAGCATGGGAAACTTCCTTAAAGAAGTTATGGACGCCCACAGTAGGGAAATAAGGCGTAAATTCTTCCGTATAATTTCCAATCCCCACGCCAAACCAGAAGTTTTTCTGGATCATTTGAATAGTGCTCGCCCATATTTCGTCTCGAGATGTGGTGCCAGCCTCAACTCTGAAAGCCAGCGATACAATAACTTTTAGAATGGGAACAGACATGAATAGAATCAGAACAATCATACAGATAACCAGGAATGTCTTAAGTCTTTTGCTCCAAAGAAAGAACATGAAAACAGTAAGGATCATTCCTGCGAAAGCCGCCCTGGAATTGCTGAGTAGAAGGCCGGCGGAGAGGATCAGAGATAATGCAAGCGCAATCATTCTGAGCCATTTTCGCCGGGACCATATCACCACTGCGATCCAGAATGGCAATATGTTAATCAAGATACCAGCGTATCCATTGATGTTATCGAAATATCCGGTCGGTTTTAACCTGTATAGCATTAAAAGCTCCGGAATACTGGTGGTGTTGGAAAACTCCTTTATCATGTAATAAAGTTGTATCACCAACGGAATACTCGCAAAGGCCATCAGAATCGGCGTGTCCCGCGGCTGATAGATATCGTAAATGATTAACACCAGGCCAAAGAAGAAAAGAAATCTGATAATTGCCTCAATTTCATCCCTGGTCAAGCCACCGTGAAGCGATGTCAATAGCGTGAAAGCCATGAAAACTATACTATATAATAGAAGCTCCACAGATACTTCAAAACGCTTCCCCGGAAAGAGTATCTTACGTGCCAACCAGAAAAATACGATAAGCACTAAAATAAAATAATTGATATATGTTTTATAATTCCAAAAGATAAGAGTGGTAAGCGGCTCAACCGCCAGGAAAAGATAGAATAAAAACCACTCCCACCTGAACGCGAAAATACACAGTAAAATGAGCCCGAACGCGAGATATATCTTGCTGCCCAGATACACGGTTGCCAAACAACTTAATACAATAATTGGAATGCTCCAGAGCCATATAGTCCGCGGCTTGTCGGCAGGATTGATTATGGTGTTGAGAAAAGTACTAATTGAATTCATGGCATGAAAATACTTGCTAATGCTACAAAATATACCTCGAAAGATCCTCATCCTCGACGATATCTTTCAAGGTATCCCTGACGACTTTGCGAGTAATTTTAACTTTCTTGTTCTCTCCGTCCGGAGAGTTGTACATGACAGTCTCCAGAAGCTTGGTCATAACTGTGTGCAAACGTCGCGCTCCGATATTCTCGGTGCGCGTATTAACCTCGAACGCAATTCGGGCAATTTCGGCCACTCCGGACTCCTCGAATATCAATTCCACGCCATCGGTTTTCATGAGCGCCGAATATTGCTTAATCAAGGCGTTCTCAGGCTCGGTGAGGATCCTCACAAAATCGGCGGCTTTGAGATCGTCAAGCTCCACGCGAATTGGGAAGCGGCCCTGAAGCTCAGGGATAAGATCGGACGGCTTGGATATATGAAATGCACCGGCAGCGATGAACAGTACATGATCGGTTTTCACCAAACCGTATTTGGTCATCACATTGGTGCCCTCGACAATCGGGAGGATATCGCGCTGGACACCCTCGCG
>DOTU01000063.1:0-1252 GCA_003520965.1 Candidatus Zixiibacteriota bacterium | reverse complement strand
CGACGGACCGCCTCGGCGATTACCTCTTCCATATCGATTAGCTTGTTGGCCTCCTCACCGGCCAGTATCTTGAGCGCCTCCGGCACCAGTACGCGACGTTTACGGGTCTTCTTGGGCATCATGCCGGAGAACATCTCTTGCACGTTAACCCCAAGCTCCTCCATCCCCATCGGTGAAAATATCTCCACTATCGGGAAACGAGCATCGGATATATCAATTTCAACCACTCTCTTATCAAGTTTGCCATCATGAAGCTGCTCGCGAAGCTTCTCCCGGGCGTTTAAGCTCTTCTCGATAAGCTCGGCAGGCTCCGGCGGCATCGGACCCGGTCTGCGGCGCGCTGACGATGGCAATAGCAAATCCAACAAACGTTCTTCCGCGATCTGACTGGCTTTGGTCTCCACCCTTGTTTGCATCTCACGCTTGACCATGTTGACACCCAGATCGATCAGGTCACGCACCATCGACTCTACGTCGCGGCCCACATAGCCAACCTCGGTGTATTTTGACGCTTCAACTTTGATAAAAGGCGCCCCGGCCAGATTGGCCAGTCGTCTGGCAATCTCGGTTTTGCCAACGCCAGTCGGACCAATCATAATGATATTATTGGGCATGATTTCGTCGCGCAGACAGCCCTCAACCTTCTGCCGACGCCAGCGGTTGCGCATAGCGATCGCTACCATCTTCTTGGCATTGTCCTGACCGATGATATATTTATCAAGCTCGGCGACTATCTCTTTGGGAGTAAGTGTTCCTTTTGGTACTTCAGGTATATCTTTAAGACGATTCATAATTTCTCCACAGTGATGTTGGAATTGGTGTATACGCAAATCGAGGCTGCGACCTCAAGCGATTTTTGCACGATCTCAGCGACCGAAAGCTTACTGTTGCTTTTGAGCGCACGGGCAGCCGCCAGCGCATAGGGACCCCCGGATCCGATCGCGATAATGCCATCATCAGGCTCGACAACGTCGCCGGTGCCGGAGAGCATGAAGATATGCTTTTTATCAATAATTACCAGAAGGGCCTCCAGCCGTCGGAGATACTTGTCAGTGCGCCAGTCTTTGGCGAGTTCAACCGCCGCCCTTGGAAGGTTGCCTTTGAACTGCTCGATCTTCGTTTCAAATCTTTCAAACAATGTGAAGGCGTCGGCGGTGGCCCCGGCAAAACCGGTGAGGATCGTGTCATTATAAATCCGCCTGATCTTGGCGGCTTTAGCTTTCATGATCGTCTCCCCCATCGTGACCTGGCC
>DOTU01000223.1 GCA_003520965.1 Candidatus Zixiibacteriota bacterium | reverse complement strand
GCGCCAACGCACCGTTCTATGTGCTCGGGCCGCTGCCCACCGATATTGCGGTGGGATATGATCATATCGCCTGCGCTATCGGGGGAGCGTTAGCCGGAATGCATGGGGCCGATTTCCTCTGCTATGTAACTCCCAAAGAGCATATCGGTTTGCCCGATATCGCCGATGTGCGTGAGGGTGTGGTAGTCTCCAAGATCGCCGCGCATATTGCCGATATCGCCAACGGCAACAAGTTAGCCCGTGAGCAGGATCATCAGATGGGCCTGGCCCGCGCCGCGGTCGATTGGGAGGGGATGTATAAATATTCAATCGATAAAGAAAAGTTTGCAGCGATCAAGCGCGAGGAGTGCCTGGTTGATCCCAATCTCGAAAGGAGCCACTACTGCTCAATGTGCGGCCCGTTTTGCGTATTTGAGGTGCTGGACGGGAAGAAGCGAGACTGAAGGCTGAGCAGAATAAATCCCTTCGGGTATTTGACGCCTAAGAACAGCAATGTCAAGACTCCGATGAGTCAGAGCTACAACTGGATAATAGATCGGGGTAGACGTCATGAAATTTATCATAGCCTTACTATTATTTATCGGTTTGTTAGTGGCTATAGGAATTGTTACGGTTGGCTTGATTCCACTTAAACCGTTTCTTCCGGCAATTGCGATTTTAGAATTCGGTATAGTTGTTTATGGGATTTTCTGGTGGTTGGCCCGGAAAACTGTTTATCAATGCGAACACTGTAACCGTTATTTTGCCCTTTCCCCGATTTCCAATATCATGGCCATCAAGGGCTTCGATACAAGATTAGTCAGATGCCCGGCCTGCGGCCAAAGCAATTATGATAAGAGCTTTCCGCGAAAAGAGGTTCAAGCGGAAATTATTGAACCCGGACAGGTTAAACCGTCTGAAGACGAAAATTGGAGAGGATTCTATATTCAACTGGCCGTTGTTTCAATTATATATCTCATATTTGTAGTCATGTTTATATTCTTATGGAGAACTACCGAAGGATTCTTAAATTTATCTTCACAATTTTTATTAGATATTCAAGGAGGAATCTTTGCAAAGCTAACTGCGATTAGCGCCCTATATGCCTTGTATCTTGCCATTTTTATTGCCGCCATCAGGCACCGATATAAAACCGGTATGTATACGGTATTGACTGTAATTATATCAATGGTATTTCTTATAGTTTTGATAATCGAGTATTCGCATATTAAATTTATTGACAGAGAAACCAGAGACAATGCCTATATTGAGAATGACAAGTCCCCATATCGATAATTATCAATTATACTAAAGCCTCTTCGCTAATCGCCGATAGTATAATGGACGAACATTTGGCTTGCTTTTTTGAAAACATTTGATAAGTTTAAGATAGGCCGGACGTAGGCAATTTTGAAAGGCTTACACCTAACCAATGAAGGAGCACCCGGCGATGAGCTTACGCCATGACCCCCGGGTTCCGGGGAGAGCGAACGCAAGATGCGACCGGTGGCATTAAAATCCTTTATCGTAGCTTAAAAGAGTGTGCACTTTCAAAATCCCGAACTCCGGCCTAATTTTTTGCCCCGCCGCAAACAATCGAGACAGGCTTTGTTATTATAGCCCAAAGGGTTGCAGTGATTTTCCCCAATTCTTATAAATAAGGGAACTAAACTTAATGGCAATTAGGTTATTGTTAACAGAAGGGGAATTAGGCATGGGGGATAACGAAGGCGGATTTAAATCTTAAGAATCTGCCGTGAAATTGGGATTCTCTCTTTTTCAAGGAAATCACAGGCGCGAAGGGATTCACCTTCGCGCTTTGTTTTTGGGGCGATTTCAAACGCTACCAAAAAATATTAGGATTGCAAAAGGCTGTATAATCTGGCAATATTAGAGGATGAGCGAAAATCGGCTTTCGTTTTCCCCTATTCTCGTTACCGGAGCGAGCGGACAGCTTGGACGGCGCTTAGTTCCCCGTCTGTTGGCAGCTGGGTATCAGGTACGAGGGCATTACCGCTCGAAGGAAAAAGCGGCTAAATATTGCCCATCCGGAGTTGAAGCGGTCATTGGCGATCTCTCGCGACCAGACTGGTTGGCTAAAGCTGTCGACGGTTGCCAGGCCGTAATCCACGGGGCAGCCAGAGTCAGCCTTCGCAAAGGGAATTTTGACGAGCAGTACAAGGTCAATGTCGAAGGGACCAGGGCGGTCATCACGGCTTGTCTGAATTGCAATGTAAGAAGGCTTGTCAATATTTCGAGTATCGTAACTGTTGGGGCATCATCGAACGGAATGCCGATTGACGAGTCGGCTATTTTTAATCTTGGCAAATACAATATCGCCTATATCAGAACCAAGCGGGAGGCCGAGGAGCTGGCGTTAGCGGCCAATGGTCCCAAGCTCGAGATTATCTCCGTAAATCCGTCGATTATGATTTCGCCACCGGACCGGGCGGTTACGTCGCGCGATCTGCGCAAAATCCCGAAATTCCTGCCTGCTTATTTTGATTTTGGATTAAATCTGGTAGAAACGGATGATGTCATCACCGGAATAATTTCTGCTCTGGAGCGCGGACGACCCGGCGAGAGGTATCTTCTAACCGGAGAGAATATCGATCCTGAGAAGTTATTCGAAATTTCGAAAAGATATTTCGGTATCAGTAAACCCGTGCTGAAAATCCCATATTCAGCGGTGATCTTGCTTTCTTATTTCGTAGCTTTTATCTCGAAACTGGGAGGCAGGCGGGCGAAACTCTACCCGGGCTTCGCACGGTTGGGACGTTACAAATTTATTTACTCCCACGAGAAAGCCAGCCGCGAACTTGGGTATCATCCCAAGCCCCTCGAAGAGAGCATAAAAGAGATATTGGGAAAAATAGAACGGAGGTAATCAGCCATGGCGGCCAAGGACCCTGTAATTGAGCTACTATTGGCTTTTATCGATCAAGCTTATGACAAAAAGGCCTGGCATGGACCAACTCTTCGTGGGGCGTTGAGGGGCATTTCGGTGAAGGAAGCTCTCTGGAGGCCAACCCCGAAGCATCATAATATCTGGGATATTACCCTTCATGCCGCTTATTGGAAATACACAGTCAGAAACAGGCTTTTAAGCGGACAACGAGGATCATTTCCCAGGAAAGGGAGCAACTGGTTTAAGTCTGGAGGCAGTCCAGCGGAGTGGAAAAAGGATCTTGAACTATTGGGACAACAGCATAAGCTTCTTCGGGAGGCCGTGGCTAATCTTTCGCCAACGAAAATCGGCCGTATGGATATGATCTATGGAATTGCTTCGCATGACCTCTATCATGCCGGACAGATTCAGCTTTTGAAGCGGTTAATCAGGGGGGGAGTGGTAAATGCTTGAAAATTATTTATTCTATTTTATTTAATTCCTAAGCTTTTGGTTGATCAGGGTGGTCAAAGGGGCCGCCGTGATGATTGTGGTGATCATGGCGCCAATGCCCGTGCCTGCCTCTTTTGAGAATTAATGATATTCCGAAAATAACCAGAATTAGCGGCCAGATGTAATTCCAGACATCACCCCTGATCAAATCCAT
>DOTU01000372.1:745-2700 GCA_003520965.1 Candidatus Zixiibacteriota bacterium | reverse complement strand
CGGAATATTCAGGGGATTTTGACGGTGATAGTGACTTCGATCTTGCTTTGGTTGGCGATGTAAATTCCCAGAATTCTCTGGTAATAATGACCAACAATGGACAGGGATCTTTTACACGGACAAATACGTACCCCGTCGGTTATTTGCCTTATTCAGTTTATGGTTCGGATCTCGATCTCGATGGAGATATCGAACTGGCCATTGGCTGTAACAATTATGATTCTGTAAGTATATTTCAAAATAATGGCTCGGGATCTTTTACACTTTCGAGGAGTTACGCGGTACGTGGAGGCCCATACTCGGTTTTCATAGCGGATGTTAACAGCGATAGTTTTCCTGATATAGCTGTTGCGGAATTGGATTCAAGCCATGTCTCGATCATGTTTAACAACGGGAGTGCGTTTTTTGACTCAATTGTCACTTATCGCCCAGGTTATGGAGCAAGATCGGTTCGTTTGGCTGATATCGATAGTGACGGTGACAATGATTTGGTAGTTGCCAATTATTACGATAGCAAGATAGCCATTTTGCCAAATGATGGATCCGGCCTATTCGGCCAGCCAATTAATTACCCGACTTCGCACGGCCCAAAGGCGATCATTCTCGAAGATATCAATAATGATGGTGCTAAAGATATGATAATCTCCTGCCTGGATTCCAAGCTTGTCTCAATCTGGGAAAATGACGGGAACGGGACTTTTCCCCTGGGAAATACTTATTCTAACAGCTCAGCGCATCTTTGCTCGTTTGATTATGAAAATGACGGCGACCTGGACCTCGCCCTTGGCGCTTCTCAAAGATTGTTGATTGCCATAAACAACGGATTCGGAAATATTGCAGACACCGTTGTGCTTGATACCGGCCACTACTGGGCAAATATAACCTCGGCAGATTTTAATGGCGATAACCTCAATGATCTGGTAATGGCTGAAGAACGCGCCGACTCTGCCCGAGTGCTCCTGAATAACGGCGGTGGCTCATATCATACGGAATATATAAC
The DNA here is from genome assembly GCA_003520965.1 of Candidatus Zixiibacteriota bacterium. Taxonomy (GTDB): domain Bacteria; phylum Zixibacteria; class MSB-5A5; order UBA10806; family UBA10806; genus UBA10806. The sequence continues at coordinate 1,700 of DOTU01000372.1, read as the reverse complement.
GAGTATTAATTATACGTTTTCGTTGCTTCCTACTGATATAGATAATGATGGTGATCAGGATTTGGTCATTAGTCAATTGGATTCTATAATGGTTCTTTTTAACAACGGCCAGGGTTCATTTCCCAATCGCTATTATTTCCCAAGGTTCCGGTCAAGCTATAGCCTGATTGCCTCTGATTTTAACGGTGATGGCTATCCCGATTTAGCCACATACTTATCTCAAATGGTATATATATTTATTAATGTTAGCAGCGGCACTTACTTCACAGCCGATAGTATCGATGTCCCTAGAGGTAGTAATGCCATCGGGTCCCTGGATTGTGAAAACGATGGGGATACCGATATTCTCCTGGCTACATCGCTTCACACTCTCACTATATTGAAAAATAATGGCCTGGGGATTTTTAATGATAGCCTCATTACTAATACCTCATTCTACGTTGATCATATCGTCACGGCCGATTTCAATCAGGATGGCAGTACAGATATTTGTACATGGGGTTATGGCGGAATTAACGGCGCCTGCTTTGAGATATTTCTTAATAGCGGATACGGTACCTTTACTCCCTCCGGCTGTTATGGCTGGAATTTTATCGGCAATCTGGTCGCGGCCGATATGAATAACGATGGCCTTACCGATATCGCTACCGACCGGGCGATCTTTATAAATCAATTAACGCCATCGGGAATCGATTTCAATCCTACCAATCCATTACCGAAAGAAAGTTATCTTCTTTCCAACTACCCCAATTCATTCAACGCTCAAACGATTATTCAATATGACCTTCCGTCCTCATCCGATCTAACCCTTTCAATATTCGATATTTTAGGCCGCAAAGTGGCTACGCTGGTTGATGAGCGCCAGAGTGCCGGACACCATCAGGTGACCTGGAATGCGGCCGATATGCCATCCGGAATATACTTTTATCGCGTTAAGGCCGGTAAATATACAAAT
>DOTU01000372.1:0-482 GCA_003520965.1 Candidatus Zixiibacteriota bacterium | reverse complement strand
TCAACAAGATGCTGTTGCTAAAGTAACGCTGCGGCTGACGCCGGTAAGAAGTCTGATCAATTCCTATCCTGTTGCCAAATTATTGTAGATACGATATAATATCGAAAATTCCTGACTTCATTAAAGGAGGAACATGAAATACTTTGCTCTTGTTGCTATTATTATGAGCACCCAAATAGCAGTCGCCGCCGATTGGCATGATACATTAGACTCGCTGCTTACAGCCTCATCGAGCGCCCGGCAGGAAACACTGATTTCCTCGATCATCAAAGCCAAACCCGATTGGCAGGAGGTGATTCATCAGATTCAGGCGATCACCTTTCCCGGTACTCCCAAAGGGCAAATGGTGCAAAATCAGGTTGTTTGTATCGATGGTGTCACTCGGCCCTGGGTAATCTATATACCGTCAACTTATGATCCCCGAAAACCTACGCCACTGATGATCGCTCTTCACGGTGGTGTTTCGAGACCCGACATAATTG
>DOTU01000318.1:12277-12488 GCA_003520965.1 Candidatus Zixiibacteriota bacterium | reverse complement strand
AGTCGCAAATCGGGGGGTTGGCGCTCGATGTTACTACCAACTCTCCAGTTGTAACCATATCGCCGATTGGATCCGAAAAAATCTTGCCGATCTGGATCGGCCATTATGAAGCCTGGGCCATCGGCATGGAAATTTCAGGTATCGCCTCCAAGCGACCCCTTACCCATGATCTGATGTTCTCCGTAATCAAGGCTATGGGGGGCGTGGTGGA
>DOTU01000318.1:11776-11934 GCA_003520965.1 Candidatus Zixiibacteriota bacterium | reverse complement strand
AAAACTATCGGCGTTGATGCCAGGCCATCCGATTCGCTGGCCCTGGCCTTGAAATCCAAGGCGCCGATCTATGTCAACGAGAGCCTTTTCAATCTGAAAAAAGAGGAACGAGAAAGCTCTGGCCTGCCCGATCAGGAATCGCTTCGCGAGCGCCTGCG
>DOTU01000318.1:0-11509 GCA_003520965.1 Candidatus Zixiibacteriota bacterium | reverse complement strand
AAGATCAACCCCGAAGATTTCGGCACTTACAAATTATGATCATCCCTTACTGCGGGAAAAGCCCGAATATCTCAGAAGGTTGTTTTCTGGCCCCCGACTGCGTGATTATCGGCGATGTTACCATTGCCGATGAAAGCTCGATTTGGTTTAAGGCTGTGCTGCGAGGCGATATCAACTGGATCAAGATTGGCAGTTATACCAATATCCAGGATGGCTGCATTGTTCATGTATCAGGCGGCACCGCGCCAACTGAAATAGGTGATTATGTCACAGTGGGGCACGGCGCCATTCTTCACGGTTGCACTATAGAATCGAACTGCCTGATCGGTATGGGTTCAGTTATTCTTGATAACGCCGTTATCGGAGAAGGTTCTTTGGTAGCTGCCGGGGCCGTGGTTAAATCAGGAATGAAAATTCCGCCGCATACATTGGTAGCCGGCAACCCCGCCGAGATCAAGCGTAAGATCTCCAGCGACGAACGGGGATATTTTATCGAATGGGCTAAAAATTATAGAGGCTATACAAAGGGATACGAGATATAAAATATGCTTAGGATGGAAACGAAGTGACACTTGAGGCTTTTAAGAATATGTCATTGCGAGGAGTGAAGCGACGAAGCAATCCCCATGCACAAAGTGTAACTTGTTTCGTGTATGTCAGGATGGAGTCTTACGACATCCTGGCGCAGTAAGTCCAATATAAAGGAATTCCGGAATTGAAATCGTTGTTAACTATAATAACATTATTAATAATGCTCACATCCGGCGTTGCGTATGCGCAGGACTATCTGAATGACCCCGTTTTCGGTCTTAGAAGCGCCATGCAAACTTTTCAAAATCACGAATACGGTGAGGCCTATAAACGGTTCTCCGCATTAGCTACGATATATCCTAATGATAGCCGAAACAGCGTTTTCAATTTCATGGCTGCCAAATCGCTTTATGAAGCTGGCGATTACGCTCACTCCGATTCGCTCTGGGATAGCTTCATGAGCAAATTTCCAACATCCAGATATTTGCCCGAAGCCCATCTCTTCAAGGGACATTGCCTTTATAAGCAAAATAAACTTATCGATGCTGCTGATGAATATCTCCTCGCTATCGAACCCGATCCTCATTCCAAAGCCGCAGAGGTTGCGCGTAATAACCTTATGCCGCTGGTTCGTCGTGGTCTGACTATGGATGCGCTAAAGAGCCTTGTTAGCAGGCATCCCATTTCGTCCGCCACTGAACCGTTGGAGTTTGAGATCGCCCGGCAGGATATCGATAACGGCCATTACCGCAAAGGCATAGCCTCCCTGCAAGCTTTCATGCTCCGTTTTCCCGGCAGCCGTGAATTTAAGCAGGCTAAGATGCTTATTGACGAGTCGCGGGATAAAGCCGAAAACCAAATTTCAATCGGGCTTCTGGCGCCGGTAACCGGCAGTTTTCAGGAATTCGGTCGTTCCATGGTTGAAGGAGCGCGGCTGGCTCTTAAAGGTAATAAAGATAAATCCTCCGATGTGGAATTATCGATCAAAGACACCGGAAGCGATCCTATCGTGGCCGCCAAAGTCGCAAGGGAGATGGCTGATGAGGAGCCGATGGCAGTGGTCGGTCCGCTTAACTCCGAAGCCGCCCTCAGCGCGGCCATTGTGCTAAACGAAAGAAGCATCCCGATGATTACTCCCACGGCCTCGGAGTCGGGTTTATCGAGTATCGGTCCCTACGTATTTCAAATCTCGCCATCGATTCAACAGCTCGGTACGGCCATGGGACAATATGCGGTTAAGAATCTCAAAATGAATGAAGTGGCCATAATCGCCCCTGACGATGCCGACGGCAGAAAAATATCGAATGCTTTTGCCGAGGTAGTTTATCGCCAGGGGGGTGAGGTTATTTTCACCGCCTATTATCCGGCCGGAGCCACCGATTTTAAGGCACAGATTATGCCGCTTCATGATATCCTGGTGGCCAGGGCCGCAGCCCAGCTTGCCTCGGGAAAACTCGATAGCGCCGAAATCGTGGATGCCAAAACGCATGAGTTGTTGGGCAAAGATGACTGGCCGGTAAATCTTGACGGCCTCTTCCTGCCCGGTTATGCCGACGAGCTTAAAATGCTAATCCCTCAGGTTCGTTATCATGTTATTCGCACTCGTTTCCTTGGCTCTGACGGTTGGGATTCGCCGGATCTCTTGCATGAAGTTAAAAACTATGTGGAAAACGCCGCTTTCGTTACCGATTTCCATCCGCTGACCGGCGACTCAAATTGGTCTAAATTTGCCAGGGCTTATCAATCCGCATATGGTCATGCGCCCGATAAGGCCGCCGCCACAACTTACGACGCGGTTCAATTAATTCTTGCCGGTATCGCCAGAGGGAATAAATCGCCGGAGAAGCTTCGAGATTATTTAAATCAAATTGAGGATTATAATGGGATCTCGACTATTGTCACATTTAAGGATACCGATCGCGCCAATAATGCGGTCGGGATTTACTCAACTGATGGTAGAAGGTTGGGAAAATAGCGATGCAGGTTGCGACTGATAATAAAATCGAACAGCTTCGCTCTCGACTCAAAGAACTCGGTAAAGTAGTCGTCGGTTTCTCCGGTGGAATCGATTCTACGCTGATACTGAAGGTGGCAATCGATTCGCTTGGCAAGGAAAATGTCTGGGCTGTTACCGGAGATTCCGAGTCACTGCTTCGCGAAGAGCTTGAGTATTGCGGAAAACTGGGAAAAGAAATCGGTTTGGCTCCGGCTAATTTCATTGAGATTCAAACCAACGAGCTATCGAACCCAAACTACAAAGCCAATCCGATTGATCGCTGTTTCTATTGCAAGCATGAGTTGTTCTCGCGTTTGCTGGAAATTGCCAAATCGGTCGGAGCTTCTTATGTCCTCGATGGTTCCAACGCCGATGATTTGCATGATTGGCGTCCGGGAAGACGGGCTGCTGGTGAGCTTGGAGTAGTCTCGCCGCTTGCCGAAGCAGGGATTACCAAAGCCGAGATTCGTGATATTGCCAGGAATTTGGGGCTTCCCAACTGGGATAAACCAGCCTTGGCCTGTCTGTCGTCACGAATTCCTTACGGCTCCGTGGTTACTGTGAAAAAGCTGGCCCAAATCGCCGAGGCCGAGAGATTTATTCGCTCTCTGGGATTTACTCAGCTTCGGGTGCGCCATCATGATGAAATGGCGCGTATTGAGCTTATCAAAGATGAGATACCGCTTCTCTACAAAGACGGTTTGGCAGATAGGATAGTGGAGCGACTCAAGCAAATCGGATTTACTTATGTCACCATTGATTTGCAGGGATATCGCAGCGGCAGCATGAACGAAAATATAAATAAGGGAGGGGATACATGAGCGATGATCCGGCCAAACGAATTGCCTTAAAGGTAAGTATCGGCGATACGATTCATGAAGTAACCTTCGATGAGTTGACGCTCTCGAACAACCTGGGGCTTGAGGCCCTGGTTACGATTTTGGTCGAGAAGGGGATATTTCAGGCTGAGGAATTACAGTCGATAATGGAACGGATTCGGCTGGACAGATATCGCGGCCCTGAGGGATGATGGAATCGTTAAGCTGGGTATCTCACCCCGCCCGTGAGCGGCCAATGGTAGCGGTATTGGTGACATTCTTTATCATTATTGTAATGGCTTTGGTTTATTTTATCATGGATCGCAGCCTGTTTATGATGATTATGGCAGGAATTATTTTTACCCTTTCGCTTTCCACCTTTTATTTCCCCACTACCTTTTCGATTGATGAACAGAAAGTTACGATCAAGTTTCGATTTTCAATCAAAGAGCGTAATCTTTCGGCATTCAGGCAGTATTTTCCCGAGACAAGAGGGATATTGCTTTCGCCATTTTTGTCACCGTCCCGCCTGGAGAATTTCAGGGGTTTTTACCTGCGTTACGGCAAGGATAACAAGGCCGAGGTCGACGCGTTCGTGAAAATGCTGATCGATAAACAGCAGGCCGCTGCCGGCTCACAAATTAATGAGGTCAATCCCGATGCCGCTTAATACGCCATTCGGAAACCAGGAACTATCGCCCGACGACAAAGCGCTAACCCCCGAGGAGCAGGAATTGCTCAATAGGGTTGCTGCCAAAATTGTCCAGAAACAAATGGTTGTCCCGGCCATCCTGTTCTTAGAGTCGGTTAAGCCGCTCAACTGGATTGGCAGCCAGGTGATGGTTTTTCTGGATCCGTTTGTCAGCGCGATTGTCGGGGAAAAATCGTCGATACTTTTCAATTATAAAGACTATAACCTTCTTCGGCAAATGATGGAGCGGCGCGAAAATACTGAGCGTCTCTTACAGAAGATTGAGGAACTTGACGCGATCCAGGACCAGAAAGAGCGCGAGGAAAAGTCCAAACTAAAAGCCGAAAAAAAGGCCCGGGGTGGCGGACGATTCCGGAAGTTCTGGCGCAAGCTCCTTGGCCGTGAGAAACCGCAAGATTCAATTCCACCGAAGAAACCTTAGTCTTTTCATCTCGAATTTACCATATCATCAAACAAAAACAATAATCGTAGCTACGGATAATATGTTGACTTGCCGATAATACCATAGTAGATTTTAAAGCTATGAAGATGCTCAAAGAGTTAGAAAAAAGTAAGAAAAACCGTATCCTGGGGTTGCTCCTTTGTACTCTGGCCCTGCTTCTGCTAATCAGCCTAATCTCTTACCATAGAAGCGATTACAGCGGCAGCACTTTCTCCGATGAAATCCAGAACCGTGGCGGATTGGCTGGGGCGTTTATTGGCTATTGGCTTGTTGCGGGAATGGGGCTTTGTTCTATCTTTGTTCCGTTTGGCCTTATTTTTTGGGGCGCTAACCGGTTTTTGGGAAAATCGGTTCATGCCCTGAGGCGCTTCGGCATCATAGCGATATTTTTTATTATTTCGATAATGACCCTCGTTTCTCTCTTCCACGCCCGAGACGATTTTGCTACGCTGGGGATGACATTTGGGGGAGCGCTTGGCCATTATCTGGCCAAAGGGCTGGTTCATCTCGTGGGTGGACTCGTAGCGTTTACTATTACAATATCCCTGATTGTAACGGGTCTGATGATCGTTGTTCCCGGCGCTCTTACCAAAGGTGTCCATCTATTCCTTGGGCTTTTCTCAAAAGATACGCTGGAGAAATTCAAAAAGGAAAAAGCTCCAAGTAAAACCAAAGCCACAGTCTTGGATAATCCTCCGGCCTTAAAAGCGGAGAAAAAGGATGGGTTTGTAAAAAGTATCCTTCATATCAAAAAGAAGGACGATAAAAAAACGGAGCCGGTGCTACCCGAAATCGCACCTGTCAAAGCCTCTGACGAAATCCCACCCGACCTGTTTGAAGAGCCCCCGGTCAAGCCGGTTACCACAACCACGCGCATAAAAGGAATCCGTACTCCCGGAGCCAAAGGCGATTATCGTTTACCGCCGATCGACCTTCTGGATGATCCTCCCAGCGGCGGCCCGATTATCGATGAGTCATATTTTCGCAAAACCGCTGAGGCCTTGCGTCATACGCTGCTGACATTCGGTGTTGAGATAGAATCTGGCGAGGTCAATATCCTGCCTGGCCCGATTATTACCCGATTCGAATTCAAGCCTGCCTCGGGCATAAAGGTCTCACAGATATTAAATCTCGCTGACGATCTGGCGTTGGCCATGCAGGCCGAACGGATTAGAATCGTCGCCCCCATTCCGGGCAAGCCGGCGGTGGGAATCGAGATTCCAAACAGGGTCAAGCGCGATATTTATATCAAAGAGGTTATTGCCTCGCCCGCATTCACCGATTCCGATGCCAGATTGGTTCTGGCGCTTGGCAAAACGATCAGCGGTGAACCATTCGTGGCCGATCTGGCCCGCATGCCGCATTTGCTGCTTGCCGGTTCTACAGGCAGCGGCAAATCGGTTTGCTTGAACTGCCTTTTGACAAGCCTCATCTTCCGGCTACATCCCGATGAAATAAGGTTTATCCTGATCGATCCCAAGAGGCTTGAGCTTTCGGTATATGACGGCCTGCCTCATCTGGAGAAGCCGGTAGTAACCGAGATGAAAGATGCCGAGAAGATGCTTGCCGACGCTGTAATTGAAATGGAAGAGCGCTATCGTATCCTGGCGCGCGCCGGTGTGCGTAATATCGCCGAGTATAACGCTCGCGAAAAAGAGCTGTTGCCATATCTTGTAATCGTTGTCGACGAGTTAGCCGATCTGATGATGAGCGGCCTCAACCGGGTCGAAACTCTTATCACTCGTTTGGCTCAGATGGCGCGTGCGGTGGGGATTCATCTGATACTGGCCACGCAAAGGCCATCGGTTGACGTAATCACCGGACTTATCAAGGCCAACTTCTCAACGAGGATCGCTTTCCAGACAGCGTCCAAGGTTGATTCTCGTACCATTTTGGATGCCAACGGCGCGGAGAAACTTCTGGGCAGGGGAGATATGCTATTTTCCACTCCGGGACTCGCCGAACCGATTCGTATCCACGGAGCTTATATTTCAGGCGAGGAAACCGATCGGCTGGTAGAGTTCATCAGCCAGCAGGAATATCGCACCAAAGCTATTGAAACGTTTGAGAAAAGCGAAACCGATACAATTCCCGGTTTCGATCCAGCCTCGGACCCGCTATTCAAAGAAGCGGTGGAACTGGTTATCAAGCATAAGCAAGGTTCGGTTTCGCTCTTGCAAAGAAGGTTGGGCGTGGGCTATCAACGCGCAGCGCGGCTTATCGATCAGCTTGAGCAGGCCGGAATCGTTGGTCCTTACGACGGCAGCAAGGCCCGTGAGGTGTTGGTTGACGAAACCTACCTCGAATCCAGAGAGTATAAATAACGATGATACCTATAATTCTCGCTCTTATGCTCGCCTCGCAGACAGCTAATCCGAAAGGCGAGGAGATTCTAAATCAGATGGCCAGTCTCTATTCAGGCGCGGACGGAATTATCCTGGTCATGAAATCCCAAACCTATTCAAAGGTATTTGAGGAAACTACCTCAACCACTATCGCTTTTAATTTCAATCCGCCGGATACCTTTTATTATTCCAGCGATTATGAACAGGTGTTAGGCATCGCCGATACAACCTGGGTACTTTCGAAAAAGCATAAGCAAATCCAGAAGAAGCTCACCGAATCATATCTCAAACCAACCGATTTTATAATAAATTGGAATAATCATTATGTTCTAAAAAATTATCAAAAGGGCGGCGATTTTGACAAATTCGACCTGGTGGGAAAAGAAGGGGTAAGCCCCAGCCAGGTTAGAATTACGTTGAATCAAGAAAGGCATCTTCGTTATATATATTATAAAGATGCCTCCGGTGACGATGTTAACATCAGACTCTCCCAGGAACGACTGGCCAGAACAGCCAAAATTCATCTCATTAATATCGATATCCCCAAAGGTTATCAACTAATCGATTTGACTGAGTAATCTGGCTATATTCCATTTCGGAATATATTCATCTTAATTTTACAAAAGCGTGGCTTGGCCCGATGAAATCGGGGATATATCGTCCATTGGCCCGATATATTTTTATGGCCTTTCGCTCGTAAATCCTTATATTTAGCGCCATCCTTGGGAGGACAATAAAAGGACCCAAATATGGCCACCGGCGAAAAATCAAAAACCTATTTTCTGGCAACACTCGGCTGCCCTAAAAATGAGGTCGATTCCGAGGCGTTGGAAGTAGCTCTTCTTTCCGCCGGCTTGCTTCGCGCTGATGATTCCCGCTCCGCCGATCTTATTCTGGTAAACAGTTGCGGCTTCATCAATGACGCCAAGGTTGAGACGATTCAAACCGTTCTTGACCTGCATCAAGACCGCAAGGAAGGGTCAGTTCTGGTTATGTGCGGTTGTCTACCGGCTCGATATAATTTAACTCGCTCTCTCGATGAGGTAGACATTTTTCTTCCCTGGAACAAGCATCATGAATTGATATCTAAATTAAGAGATTTAGGATGGCCTGTTAATAGACCTGCGACGGGAGGCCAATCAGTACCGTCTATTAAGAGAATTAAACCTGCGTCCGCCTTTTCCTATTTACGGATCTCAGAAGGATGCGATAACCGTTGCGCTTATTGCGCCATTCCCGATATCAAAGGGCCGTTTAAGAGCAATTCCTTTCAAGAAATAGTGGATGAGGCTGAGTATCTTTGCCAGAACGGTGTTCGGGAGTTAATTCTGATCGGCCAGGACACTACCCTGTACGGAAAAAACGGGCCAGAGGAAACCTCGCTTACGGCACTTTTGAAAGCGCTCTCAGTAGATACTTCATGCGACTGGATCAGGTTAATGTACGCTCACCCGGCGCACCTGACAGATGAGACAATCTCGGTAATGGCCACAACGGATAAAATTGTAAAATATATCGATCTGCCTCTGCAGCATATTAACGACCGACTGCTCAAGAGGATGAACCGGAAAGTAACCAGAAAGCAGGTCGAATCTTTAATCGCGAAACTAAGAGAACGAATACCGAATCTGGTATTAAGAACAACCTTTATCGTAGGATTTCCCGGGGAAACCGATCAGGATTTCGCGGAACTTCTCGATTTTTGCGAGACCGCGAAGTTCGATAATGTCGGTATTTTCAAGTATTCTCCGGAGGAGGGGACGCCGGCTTATAGTTTCAAGGGGCGTGTGATCGAGGAAACCATAGACGAAAGATACTTGACTCTTTTAGATATTCAGAATATGATCTCATACGAGATATTGAATCGGCGTCTCGGAAACACTGAGAAAGTGCTCCTGCACGAGATCGATTCTAAAGGCGTGGGCTATGGCCGCACCTGGTTTCAGGCCCCGGAAGTCGATGGCCAGGTGATTGTGGAAGGCTGCAAGAGCCAGCCAGGCGAGTTTGTCGATGTTTTAGTCGAACGATCTGACGCCTACGATCTATTCGCCAAAGAGCGGTAAGGAAAGGAGAAGGCAGTATGTCATTAACAGGCAAGAAAGTTAAGACATCGGGGATTATCATTTCTCGACCTGTCAGCTTTACCTTTCTTCTAATCTATTTACTTCAGGGAGCGGTAATTGCCTGGCTTATCTGGCAATATAACCAACATGAGAATGTAATATTGCAGCAGCAAAAGAAGATCGAGGAACTGGAGCAAAAGGTTAAAATCCTCGATATCATCGAACAGTACCAAATCGGTTTCGATAACAATGAGACCGCCCAGCTTGCCAATGTGGTTTATGACGAGAGCAACAAGTTCGGTCTTGATCCGCTTCTGATTCTGGCCGTTATCATCTCGGAAAGCGCATTTCGCAAATCGCAGACATCAGATATGGGAGCTGAGGGTTTGATGCAGATATTGCCTTCGACCGCTCAAACTGTAGCCTCCAAATGGGGTATCCTATGGCCCAAGAAAGGAGGACTGGGCAATCCCGGTCTCAATGTCAGGGTGGGGACAGCCTATTTGTTTGAACTAATTTTGAAATATAAGGATATTAAAAAAGCGATAACTGCATATAATATCGGAACGGGGGTTACTGAGGAGTATTTCTCATTTGGGGCAACTCCGCCGGCACGCTATTATGATAAAGTCAGGAAAATCTATCTCGAACTGAAGGCTCGGTTTGGTGAAAAGTAAATCCGCCGCAATCATCATCCTAATCCTGGTTTTCGAATTTGCGGGTTTGGCAATTGTTCATTCTCAGCCACCCACCAACGAGCAAATTGTCTTTTCAGCGGTGAAAGAGGAGATCGATAAGAGTTTATCAAAAGATTCTGCCTCAGCACTTATGGTTGTATCCGGCAAAAAAGAGCTGGAGGTACTAATCGGTGGGGCTATTGCCGACGCTATGCGGCGCAAATATCCTCAAGTGCTCATGGATTCAATGCCATCGCCCAATGCTGATAATCTTACTTTTGATATTCAGGGTTTTGATTTTTCCTTTAATAAAGGGGCCTCTCGTGGTTTTCTTAAAGCCCATAAAATACGACGTCAATTGCAGGCAGAACTGCGTATAAGTATCAGAAGTGGCGTTGATAGGCAGCTACGCGAAATGAAGGATATTGTGATTGAACGAAGCGATACTATCGAGCCCGCGTGGGCTAAATATGTTAATAGCCGCAACATTGTCGAGCTTTCGCCACAAGCGCCTGCCTCGAACTGGTCGCGTTATGTTGAGCCAGCACTAGTGATTGCCGCAGTGGGCGCGCTGGTGTACCTGTTTTTTGCAAATAGATAAATGAGGACAAAATGAAGCGTACTCTTGGTGTACTATTAGTGATCGTAGCAGTTTTCGCGTGTTCCAGGACAGTTGTCAAACAGCCGTCTTCTCCTTATACGCAGTATCAGTTGGCCACGAAGTTATACGAGAAAGGGAATTATCTTAAAGCCCAAAAAGAGTTTCAAGGTGTTATTTACGGTTTTCCCGGCCAGACATTTATCGATACGGCTCAGTATTATCTGGGTATGACCTATTTTAATATCGGCAGCTATTCCGAGGGTGTGGGGGAATTTCGAAAACTTCTCAAGACTTACCCAGCTTCGGCGCTTGCTGATGATGCTCAGTACCAGATTGCGATTTCATATTATGAGGAATCGCCGTCATACTCTAAGGATCAAACTGATACTTATTCAGCTATCGATGAATTTGGCGTTTTTCTGGATAAATATTCTGACAGCCCGATGGTCGATGACGCCCGGGCCAAACTCAACGAGTTGTATGATAAGCTGGCCAAAAAACTTTATAAGGCCGGCGAATTGTATTTAAAGCTTAATAGTTACGATCCGGCGATTCTCTATTTCGAGCAGGTTAGAGATAATTACCCTCAAACCCAATGGGCTATTATTGCCATGTATAATACCGGGGTGGCCCAGATGAAACTGGGCAAGAAGGCCGAGGCGCTTCGAACGTTTCAGGATTTTGTGACTGCTTTTCCAAACAATAAACTTGTAGAAAAAGCGCAAAAGCATATCACCAAACTCACTCCTCAGCAGGCCGGAGGCTGAAACCCTTGGCCAGGGTTGGCATATTGGGGGGCACATTCGACCCGCCGCATAACGGACATATTGGAATAGCTAAGGCTGCGCTTAAAGAGCTCATGCTAGACAAAGTGATTTTCGTTCCTGCCTGTGTACCTCCTCATAAAATGAAGCGGTGCGTAGCTTCTGCGGAAGATCGTTTAATAATGCTGCAGCTTGTTATAAATGGTTATGATAAGTTTGAGATTTCAAGGATTGAATTTGACCGTCCGGGTCCGTCATACACTGTTGATACGCTAACCGAGTTTCGCCAAATCTATCCTCGCGACGAGCTTTTTTTACTGATCGGGGCCGATAATATTGCCGAGATCGAGAATTGGTATGAGCCGGATCGAATAGTTGGATTGGCCAAAATTGCAGCGGCTAATCGTCCAAATTTCTCGTCGAATGGTGCTTATGCCGATATAGTAATTCCTTTTACAATGCCACCTGCCGATATATCATCAACCGCCATACGCCAGCGAATTAAGGCGGAGTTGTCGATAACCGATCTCGTTCCCCCCGGTGTGGCAAGTTATATTCTC
>DOTU01000301.1 GCA_003520965.1 Candidatus Zixiibacteriota bacterium | reverse complement strand
GCAGCATTCATATCTACACATTAGCTGGAGATCTGGTTGATACGATCGAGCATGACAGCCGGACCTACACGGGAGCCGATGTTAACTGGTTTAATCAATATGCAGCTGGTGATAAGATCTTCTCGGGCGGTATCCACGCCTGGGATCTGGTCACTAAAGCCGATCAAGCCCTGGCCACAGGCCTGTATCTATTCACAGTTGAAGATAAGGCCACAGGGGAATTTTCACGTGGAAGATTTGTAGTAATAAAATAAAGGAGAGAAAAATGAAAAAAGCTCTACTAATTATGCTGTTTTTGGCTCTGCTCATACCTGCCGTCGTGCAGGCTTATCCGTTGGTGCCAATTGATAGCATTCAGTGGGTTCCAGTCGGCCAGGACAGCTCTCGCATTGCCGGTGATACGGTTATAACGGGTGGCCTGATCACTTGCGGCACTGGAGCCTTTTATGCCGGAACCGGTGTAACATTCTACATGGAAAACCCATCCGGAGGAGATTTCTCCGGTATTATGGCCTACAGCGCGCAGGCCCAGGGGTATCCGACCCTGGTACCAGGCGACTCAATTCTATGCACAGCCGTGGTCAGCGAATACAACTCACTTCCACCTCCGGAATTCGTTACCATGACCGAACTTCTCATTATACCCAGCACTTTCGAGTTCCGGCTCTATGGTATGCCCGAACCGGAAGCGATGGATGTGCCTTGTTCCGAAATTGATTCCACCGCTCATGCCGATTCCGCTGCAGAGAAATATGAGGGCGTCTTTATAAAAGTTCATGGACTGACTGTAGATTCCCTCATAAATTATAGTACTACTTCAACCTGGATTTGCAGCGATTCCACCGGCCATCAAATCTGTGTAAGAGAGGCCGCCGACTCAATCCCCAACTCTTTCCGCCCACCCGTTGGCACTCAATTCGACTTTGTCCAAGGCGTGGTTTACCATCGTTTCGGCGCCTACCTGTTACAACCGCGTTATATGAGAGATATGCGCCTTTCAAGGGGCGCCCCGATTGTAACCGTTGCCCATACTCCTCTTTATCCTCTCGTGGGAGATATGGTGACTATCAATGCCTATGCTGTTGACGACGAACCTATCCCGCAAGATAGCGTCAGGCTTTTCTATAGGATTAATTTATTACCTTGGACTCCTGTTTCCATGACGCGAATACCCAATACCGATAACTATACATTCACCCTGCCATCGATTCAGGCCGGATGGGTGATCGACTACTTTGTTCACGCTGTGGATGATTCCAGCAATATTACCAATGAGCCATACGAAGCGCCGCTCGGATTCCACAGATATACTGTGCAAGCGCCTCGAACCATGACTATTGCAGAGGCCAGAGTTGACGCCAATCAGGATTATGTCCCTGACCTTTTGGATAGCGCCGTAATTGTAACAGGTATCGCGGTTTCACCCAATTTTAATACTCGTAAAACAGATTTCTATCTTCAGCAGGGCAACGCCGGTATAGAGGTCTTTTACGATTCCACACAGATCATGGTAAATCCGGGTGACTCGGTCACCGTCAACGGTATTATCGCTCAGTACTACGGTAAAACCCAGGTTGTAGCTTACCGTAATAACCGTATTACGCTCCACGGCTCCGGCCATTTGCCGGAGACAACGGTTGTAACCTGCAATGATCTCGCGGATATCAATGGCGAGGCTCACGAGGGGACTCTTATTAAAGTTAATAATGTTCTCATTTTGCCCACGCCTAACCCATGGCCTGCGCTGGGCACTTCGGCGACAATGACAATGGTTGACGGCGATACGGCCACACTTCGAATCGATCTTTCCACCGATATCGATGGTCAGCCCCAAGTTACTAACCGAGCCGATATCGTCGGTGTGCTAAGCCAGTACGATTACTCGACGCCGCTAAACGGTTTCTACGAGTTCATGCCGCGCTTCTATACCGATTTTACATGGCGGACGGCTGTCGATGACGACGTCGATATCCCGAACGATTACTCGCTCTCCCAAAACTATCCCAACCCGTTCAACCCTTCGACCTTAATCTCCTTCAACTTGAAAGAGAAAACCCATGTCAGTCTTTCCATCTACAATATCATGGGGGAAAGAGTTAACAATCTTGTCAATCAGGAGCTTGAACCGGGAGCACACAGCGTTCGCTGGGATGGCGTTAATTCAGCGGGGCAAAAGGTTTCCAGCGGCATTTATTTCTACAAACTTGATACCAATGAATTTTCGGCAACCAAAAGAATGGTACTTTTAAAGTAAAATGCATCCTTTTAAAACATTTTGGGGCAGATGGGCGGCCATCGCAGCGTTTCTGATGGCTCTGCTCTTCGCCTGTACAACCAATCGGACCACCAAACCCGGCGGTAATCTTCCTCCCGAAACTCATCTCTCCCTCTTTTTCTCGGATACCTTGCAACTCCCGGGGGAGAGCACCAGCATGCAGGTGCTGCACTGGTACGGTGATGATCCTGACGGCGAAGTAATTGGCTATGAGTACCGATGGAGTTATGAGGCCGAATCGCTCTGGCATTTTACTATTGATGTCAGCGATACTTTTTTAGTTCCAATTCGAGTTCCTCATGACACCTTCTCCTTCGCCATAAGAGCTTTGGATAACGACAGCTTGCGCGATCCAACTCCCGCGCATCTATCGTTCCCGGTGATGAACTCACCGCCCAAAGTAAAATTCCCAGTCGATTTCGTAAACAACTACTCGCGCAATGTTTATAATTGCTTCTCCTATTTCTCGATTGGTTGGGTGGGGAGCGATCCCGATGGTCAGGCTACTATCACAGGTTATGATTATTTTCTGGCTGATACGTCGGCCATGCCTATTGATAGCATTGTGCATTTGCCGGCAACGCCAACTACTCCGCCCCATGACAGCATCTACTGGAAAGTGGAATTTCTAAATCCCGCCAACTGGGTGCATCTTGATTCCCTTCGCGTATTGAAGGTATTCACCGATCTCCAGCCGGGCAAACACAGATTCTTCTTAAGATGCCACGATGTTGCCAGCGCCTACTCCAATATCATCTATTATCCCGATACATCAGGCGTTTGGAACTCAATGCCTGTTGTCGGCACCGCGCTTTTTATCGATGATGATCGCTATGCTTCAGAGATCGACAAGGATATCGATACGTCACTGGCTCATATCTATGGTCCTGGCAATTATTCAACCTGGGTCGCGATTGACAGGCTGAGCTATTATCCGCGAGATATCGAAGAGACACTTAAACTCTTCGATGTGGTTGTCTGGCATGGCGGCTCTTATCCGCATTTTAAGGAGGCCGCCGATGCCATAACCAAATACATCGCGCCTCCCTCAAATGGACACCTACTCGCTTTTTCAACTCATAGATATGAGGGCGATACTATTATTTATCCATTCCTGCCAATTGATACGGTTACTACCGCGCGCATTGGCCGAAGTTTCAAGATTACCAGGACGCCCGTTGCACCTTCTGGATATCCCGATACTCTTGCCTCAAACGTACCGGGTTTCCCGTCTTATCCGCTTTCAAAGTCTTTTGGCTTTAAGCCTGGTTCACCTACGGGGCTTATGCCCGGGACCGTCCAGGCTCTTTATATTCAAAGCCCGGATAATAACCCGGCGCATGTAGATACTGTGGCGGCCAAGTATCCAGCCACAGGCGAAGCTAAGGTCGTTTATTTTTCGATGGAGCTTTATCTATGCTCGGCGCGCTTTGGCGAGCTGATGAATTATGTCATTCAAGAGGAGTTTGGCGATGCGGGCCGTTAAATTAGCATTTCTGATTATTCTTTTCCCCGCCATTGTTCTGGCGCAGAAAACATACACGCTCCAGGGAAAAATCACCGATGCCCAGAATGGCGAGGCCCTGCCTGGCGCCAACGTGATGCTCAAGGGCACATATTATGGCGCCGCCACGGATGTCAGCGGGAACTACCGCATACCGGGGGTTAAGGAGGGCACCTACAATCTGGAGATCAGTCTTATTGGCTACAAAGTCATTCAACGCACTGCCCTGGTCGTCAATGACACTTCCCATCTTACCAACGATTTCAAATTACAATCATCCGCTTTGACTCTCGGTACCGATATCGTTGTTATCGGTGAAAAACCGCTCCTGGATATTGAATCAACGGAATCCAAAAAAACGATTGGCTCTAAAGAAATAGAGGCTTCCGTTATCGAAAACGTAACCGATCTCATTCGCAATCAGCCCGGCGTCGTGGCCGAGAAAAATGAGATTCATATCCGAGGCGGCCGCGCGTATGAGAATTCATATCTCATTGACGGCTTATCGATTCAGGACCCGTTCTCCGGCGGAACATCGGGGTTGATGCTATCGGCCAACTCCATCGAGGAGGTTGAAGTCTTGACCGGCGGTTTTAACGCCGAATACGGGCAGTCGATGTCCGGTGTTATCGAAGTTAAAACCAAGCGAGGCTCTGAAAAATTAAAAGGTCAGTTTACCTATAAAACGGATAAGATCGGCATCAGCAATGATAATTCCGATGTTGGTGAGTTGTCGCTATCCGGTCCGATTCCCTTTACCGGCAAAAAGGGTTCATTCTTCGTTTCCGGGTATGCGCTTCTTTCAGATACCTATCTGCCGCACAGCCACGATCTTTATTCATCGATTTTCGGAGGTTCCAAGTACGCTCTGCGCGGCTCAAATAATTATTCCGGGCTCTTTAAGGGGATTTGGGAATTTTCGCCAACTAAAAAACTGGTTTTTTCCATCAGCGGTTCGGCAAATATTGATCAGGGTTTCTCCGCAAATGAATTCGAGAACCCAACACCGGATTTCAATTCGTACCCGTTTCAGTATCAATATGATCTCAACAACTACAATACTCAAACCCGCATTTCGAATCAAACTTCTTTCACCTGGACTCACACCACCTCACCCTCGTTTTTCTACGAAATGCG
>DOTU01000262.1:2016-4337 GCA_003520965.1 Candidatus Zixiibacteriota bacterium | reverse complement strand
GACCGGTTCATGTTCAATATCTATGTCGATTACCCGTCGGAGACGGAGGAGAATGAGATTGTGCGCACTACCACGTCGGCGTTTACCTCCGATGTCTCGGTGGTTATGAAATCGGCGGAGGTGTTAGAGTTGCAGGAGCTGGTCCGTCGGGTGCCGGTGGCCGATACGGTGATCGCTTACGCGGTCCGTCTGGCTCGCGCCACGAGGCCGGTTGAGGGATCGCCGGAGTATATCAAGAATTGGGTGAGCTGGGGAGCCGGGCCACGCGCCTCGCAGTACCTGGTGTTGGGCGCCAAGACCCGCGCCATACTGTATGGCCGTCCGACACCCTCGTTTGAGGATATCCGCTCGGTGGCTCGTCCGGTGATGCGCCACCGGATTGTGACCTCATTCTCCGCCGAAGCCGAAGGTATCAGCACGCTGGATATAGTGGACAGGCTGCTGAAGGATACTACCGAGTAGATTTTTATTAGATTAGGCTGGCACACGAGGACGTATGCCAGCCACAAGGTGGGGGCATCCTCGTCGAGCGAGTGGATGGCGTACATGCTCGTGTGGCAACTGACCAACAAGCGTAATAGCCATTGAACCAAACTCCCTAAAATGAATATAATAGACCGCAGAGCGTTTTATCTAAGCTTTTGATTTTCGGTTCCGGCGCAAACAATGTAACCGTGATGATACCATACGTATCGTCGATGGGAGGTATTTTATGTTTACCAGAAGAATCGCCGCGATAGTCTTTATATTCGTTTGCGCAAGTATCGGCTGGGGGATATTAGGATCGGTAACATCATACCGCACTTATCAACAGGACGATAAACTAAAACAAGCGGTCGGCGAATTGTGGGGAACCGCACAGAAACAAGAGGCCGCCAGGGTCGACTATTACGATACGACCCACGTAACTATCTACGCGCCACAAGGATCAAGTGAGCCATCGAAGCTTGAAGAGAGGGTTGTGACTCGCCCCTATACGCTCGAAGCCAGCGATATAAATATCGGCCTGAATCTGGAACATCGCAAAAAGGGGCTCCTCTGGTATGCTACCTACAGAGTAAATTTCGCAGGCTCTTACCAGATCAAAAACGATTTAAGCGAAGAGAAAGACTTTATGTTCACCTACGCTTTCCCGTCCAAAGACGGGATTTACGATAATTTCAGATTCGTTGTCGACAATCAGCAGATCAAAGACCCTCAACTGACCGACGGGACAGTGACCTATAAAATTCATCTTCGTCCGCAACAAGTCGGGAATGTCAGTATCTCCTATGGCTCACATGGTATGGATGAATGGTGGTATGTCTTTGGGAAGGATGTCGCACAAATTCGGAATTTTACTTTGACGGCCACCACTAACTTTAGGGATGTCGATTTTCCCGAAAACAGTATCTCTCCAACCCTCAATGAACAAATGGGGGATGGCCGTAAAATGCGCTGGCAGTATTCGAGCCTTATCTCTGGAATTCAGATCGGGATTAAAATGCCCCAGAAGCTTAACCCCGGGCCGTTTGCCAGCCGGGTGAGTTTCTTCGCGCCGGTATCGCTGTTTCTGTTTTTCTTTTTAATTTTTATTATTTCCACGGTCAGGAAAATATATATTCATCCCATGAATTATTTCTTTATAGCTGCGGCCTTCTTTAGTTTCCATCTATTACTGACATATCTGACCGATCATATTGATATATATCCGGCGTTTGCCATAAGCGCTGTGGTTTCGATGGCCCTGGTGATCTCCTATATGCGGCTGGTGGTTGGGCAGCGTTTTGCCCTGATTGAAATCGGCTTGTCTCAATTGATTTATCTTGTATTTTTCTCGTATACTTTCTTTTTGATAGGCTACACAGGCTTGACCGTGACTATCTGCTGCATATTAACATTATTTGCCGTAATGCAGTTCACCGCGAAGGTTGATTGGGCAACCTTAAATGCGGCGAAGAGCGATTTTCCAAAACAAACTTAAGAAAGCGATTTCATGTGCCTTCAAAGAATTTCGAGACAATAATAAGGCAAGATGATGCCACCACCGGCTGCTTCATAGAGTTACCGTTCGATCCTGCGCCAGTGCTTGGCAAGGTGCGCGCGCCGGTGAAAGTGACTGTCAACGGGTTCACTTTCAGGAGCACGATCTTCTCCATGGGCGGAAATTTCATGGTGCCGTTCAACAAGGCCAACCGGGACGGGGCCGACGTGGCCGCGGGTGATAAGATCAAAGTCCTAATCGAACTCGATACGGAGAAACGAACTGTAGCCATCCCCGATGATCTCGCCTCCGCGCTGGCCAAGAACAAGAAGATTGCCGCCGTCTGGGAGAAGATGAG
>DOTU01000262.1:820-1698 GCA_003520965.1 Candidatus Zixiibacteriota bacterium | reverse complement strand
CGGCGGCGGATTGAGAAGACATTGGATGCGCTGGAAAAGAAGTTGTGAGTTGTGGGTTGTGAGTTATGAGTTCGGGAGCGTCAGGATGTCGCTTCGCTTCCATCCTGACGCATACGGTAACTTCGCAATGACATCTCAAATATGGAATTATCGGGAAATTAGCGGCAACAATAAGACATACGATCCGTAATCTGGCAGAAAATTTTGGAGGATTAAATGGCTGAATGCGTTTGCCCATGGTGGCTGGGATATCTCTTAGCGAACCCGATTAGGAAGCTGTATCAAAATCCCAATAAGATTCTCGCGCCCCATATAAAGCCCGGCATGACAGTGCTGGAGATCGGCCCCGGTATGGGCTTCTTCTCGCTTCCGATGGCCCGGATGGTTGGCCCCGACGGAAAGATTGTCTGTCTTGATATTCAGGAAAAGATGCTAAGCAGCCTCACCCGTCGAGCGCGACGCGCAAGGCTTGAGAATCGCATTCTCACCAGGCTCGCGTCAACCGATTCGCTCAATATCGATGAATTCGCCGGAAATATTGATTTTGTGCTGGCCTTCGCAGTAGTGCATGAGATACCCGGTCAGGAAAATCTGTTTATGCAGATATATCAAAGCATGAAAAAAGGCGCGACACTTCTAATCGCCGAGCCAACCGGGCATGTTACCGACGAAAGTTTCAAGAAAATGCTTGAAATTACTGAGCGCCTGGGATTCGAGAAAGTATCGACGCCAACAGTTCGGGGAAGCATCAGCACGGTATTGAAAAAATAAATCTGCGAATCAAAAACATCAGGTAATCGTCCGGCAGTTGCCAGACTTCCGTCCTGATACATACAAAACGCAAATCGAAGCGCCCACGGGAATCTTAGAATGAGAGC
>DOTU01000262.1:0-429 GCA_003520965.1 Candidatus Zixiibacteriota bacterium | reverse complement strand
GCTTCCCGCAAGCGCCGCAACCACCGCGTAGAGCGGCCCGGCCCCGATCGTCATGCAAGCCGCGCTCGATATTACAAGAATAATGACATATATAAATATCTGCCGTCGGGTGACATTATCACCGCGCGCTATCGGCATCATGGGATAACTCACCAGCACATAATCATCGCGCATATAAAGCGCTAAAGCCCAGAAATGGGGCGGGGTCCAGAGGAAAATGATTGCCGATAATAAAAGCGGAGCCGGGGCAATGCCTCCTGCAACAGCGGCCCAGGCTATTATTGGAGCCATCGAGCCGGCCGCCCCACCGATAACGATATTGTATGGCGTACGTGGTTTTAGATAAAGAGTGTAGAAAAAGGAATAGAATAGAATCGTAGCTAACGCCAGAATGGCGCTTATAAAGTTGAAGTAAGTAGCAAAGATCGC
>DOTU01000315.1 GCA_003520965.1 Candidatus Zixiibacteriota bacterium | reverse complement strand
AGTTACTTTGCCAGCTTCACCTTAAAGACATGCCAATCGTGATTCCAGGACTTAAACTGGTCAATCTTGCCGAGAGGCTCCAGATCGTCAGGGGTTAGATCGCGCGATTCCCGTTGGATAAATTCAAGATTGTTGGTCCAGTCGATAAAGTACGCGATCCTTTTATCCTTCATATAATCAATCGCCTCTCTGCGAATGAGGCGCTCATAACAAGGCTTATTTACGACACCATCGAGATTTACAACCTTCAAGTTTTGCGCAAAGTACGCCAGCGCCCCGGTTTGGCAGCTTCCTATAACAGTACTATCGGGAAATGTATCTTTTGCCCAGAGACCGAAATTCATATAACCTTGTTCGTTTGTATTTATAGAAAAATAGAGCGCGCGGAATGATGGACTTAATCCGGCGGCCGCCATGAGAAACAATAGTACGCACGAAGTGAAAATGTTTTTCAATCGTCGGCTTTCCAGAAGCATATAGATGATGTCAAAAAGCGTAGCGATATATAAGAGAAAAAGAAAGGCCGACGGGAAAAAATATCTTTTGGAATACCAGATTCCGAATATATAAAGCGTATAGCTGAAAAAAAGGAGACAAACAAATGAGAGAACTATATTGTGCGCCTTCAATCGCTCAAACAGCTCGTCAAATCTATTTTTCCCTTTGGTTAATAAGATCGTTAAAACGAGCAAGATTAAAAGAATAATATAGGTAAGGTTTTGATTGATAACGCTTCCCGCGCCCAATTTTATCATCGGGATATACATATTGGTCAGGGTCGGATAATGATCGCACCAGGAGAGGGATAGATATCTTATCGCCCGGCCACTAACAGGTATCAGATCCCCAGTATATTGATAGATATAGATTATCCACGGCAAGACTGCGAACAGCGCGCCGGTGCCAATCATGGTCAAATGCCCTGCGGACCGACGCAAATCGGAGCCAACGTTGTAATCGGAATACAAAACCGCCAGGATAAAAGCTGCCACCAGAATAGCGTTATCGATACGCGCCAACATGGTCAAGCCAAGCAATACCCCGAACACAAACCATATTAGCAATCTGGTTTTCTCAAAATTTGGCTTAATGAATTTAGTGTAGAAAAAATATGAGAGAGTAATGAAAAATAAAGAAAGTGTTGTATCCAATCCATTGTTGGCGGTGCTGATGACGTAAGGATTAATAGCCCAGGCGAAAACTGCGATAAATGGAGTAATTTCGGCCTGGCTGATATCTTTCACCAGGCGATAGATGATATAAAGCGTCGCCGTGTCTACCGCGGCTGAAAATAGAAGCGCCAGGTGAACCGGAGTGATAAGATCATGCGCGAAATAATGGTAAACCGGCGAGATTAACAAAACATAAAGGGGCTGGAAACCGTTGGTGTATGCATCGCCGTAAAGCGGACCCAGCCCTTTGGCGATATTGCGAGCCAATGTCAACGACAAGTAAGAATCGTCAGGAATAGTCAAACCGTCAATAAACTTTAAGGGACGAATAGCGACTATGGCCCGCAACAAAAAGCCAAGCCCCAAAAGAGAGAAAAGGTAGGTCTTTAGTTTAGCCATTTACGAATCGATAATACGTAGCTTTGGCAAGTTTGTCAAATTTCCGTATGATCGGCAATGGCAATAGGTTTACAGGTTTGCGTTTGGGGATAAGAAGGGGCTGATTAATAGAAATCAGCCCTTTTATAATTTTCGATAATCTGTTAGAACGACTTTTTGTTAAGCTCGAATAATAATTAGTAATATCAGATAGCCCCGATGATAGTTTTAACGGTTACTTGTCCTCTTCATCGCGGGTGAGGGCTTCGATAATATCGTCTTCCTCGGTCAGTTCAATGGAATCGACTATCCCCTCGATAATCTCCTCCTCGCGGGAACGGTCTTCGATATCGCAGCTATAGTTGACATCCAAAGCCAGCCGATTACCGATCACAGCGAAGATCCGCCAGTATTCGATCTCCCCTTCAGGCTCGTCGGAGATAAAATCGGCAGTGACGATCAAGATATCGCGGCTGCGCTTGATAATGCTGGCTTCATACTCGATTTTCTGGCCGAATTCATCAGCCCAGCCGGCGATGATTTCGCTGGCGATATCGCGCTTGCTGCGGCCATTAACTTTCTCCAAAAAGCTGATATTCAGCTCTCCGAAGCCGTCGGGGTCGAAAATGATCACTTCCTCATCGTCGTCGTCTACCTCCCAGCTGGGGGGTATAAGCGCCTTAAACCAATTATCTATATTGATCTCATCCCATGAGCTTCTATCGATAATACGCTGGTCAACCTTCATTTATTATTCCTCCTTTTACTACAGACGATAAGCGAAGGCACGCCGGAAAAGTACATACGGTTGCCCTCATCATCAAGGAATATTTTGGTCTTTTATTAACATATTTATATACCCGGCAGGTTTCCGTTTTCGGACTTCACAACGCGGCTCTGAGCCTAACGGTTGAGCGCAATCTCAATCCCCTTCAGGGTTAACCCCGGATCGACATCATTAAATAAACCGGGATAATCTTTAAACAACTCAACATAACCCCCGGTGCCCACAACCTTAAGATTTGGATATCCAAGCTCCCTGCCGATACGCTCTTTCAAATAAACCAGCTGCCCCAAAAAGCCATGGAAGATGCCTGATTGCAGCGCCCCGATGGTGTTTGTTCCTATCAGCTTTTCTGGCTCTTCCAGCTTTACCGGGAAAAGGCGAGCACCCTTTTCAAATAACGCTTGAGCTCCGGTCCATATTCCCGGAGCGATTAAACCGCCCAGGTAATCGCCATTATTATCGATTATCTCATATTTAGTTGCTGTCCCCAAATCTATCACCAAAACCGGATAGCCATAGAGCTTTCGAGCCGCGATAACATTGGCCAGCCTGTCTGTCCCAAGTTGCGCGGCATCATCATATAAGACACGAAAATCAACTATAAGATTATGGTCAAGTATCTTCGGTTCAGCCCTCAGGTATTTTTTTACCATTGAGCAATATAATTTAGTCAGGTCAGGAACCACGGAGGAAATTCCAACCCCTAATATTTCCGTCTTCAGGCCATGTTGTTTCTCTAAAAACCCCACGATCATCGTTCCAATCTCATCGATAGTACTGGTGCGAGACTGAATTCTGATGGTATCTCGGAGAAGGCGGTCCCGGAAATAGCCGATAGTCGAGTCGGTGTTGCCGATATCAATTGCCAGAAACATTAAAATCACCTGTTTTGCTTTGAGTTATGCGGCCAGCGTCGACATTATAGAGTTTGACATCCTCAATGCTGGTGACCACTGCGCTTGCTAAAAATACCTGGCCCATCCCCGAAAGCAAGGACAACAGAGCCGCCGAGCGCTCTTTATCCAGGGCTGCAAACGCCTCATCGAGCACCAAAATAGCCGGTTCCCCTCGATGCTCTGATAATGCCTTGAAAGCGGCCAGTTTGAGGGCTATCATAACACATTTTTTCTGGCCAAGTGAACCGAAATTTCGAAGCGGCTTACCGCCAACTATGATATCTATTATATCCCGATGCGGGCCGCTGAATGTGGATCCAAGGCGTATATCCCGCGAACGCTCAAGTCTGAATGCGGCTAATGCAGCCTTTGGCTCAGTAAAATCGGTAATCGGCATCCTCGGTTGATAAGATACACTAACCGTTTCGCTCGAACCCAGAAGCTTTGATGAAACCTCGGAAATATTTGGCCCTATCTCCTCCATGAAGGCGGCTCTGGATGCCATAATCCGCAAGGCCGGGCCGATCAGGCTTTCGTCCCAGCTATCAAGGTGGCGAATATTCTCCTCTCCGCTTTTTAACTTTCGAAGCAAAGCGTTGCGCTGTTTTAGGACTCTTTGGTATTCCATAAGGTCTAAAAGATATTTATGTGAAAGCTGCGAAAGATAGATATCGAGAAAGCTTCGGTGGTGACGTGGCGAACCGGAGGTTATATTAATATCATCCGGCAGGATAAAGACCATGGCGAATGTTCCAACCGCATCGGAAACCCGCATGGCCTGCCCGAAAGCCCCCACGATCCGCTTTTTACCGCCGCGGCTTATGGCAAATTTAATATTAACTTTTTTTTTTGAACTATACCGTCGATTTCAACCGTAGCAGCTCTGGCTCCAAACTGCACTAACTCCGAATCAAGTGCGCCGCGGCACGATTTTGCTAATGAGCCTAACCCTACAGCCTCAAGAACATTTGTTTTGCCGGCACCGTTGAGGCCGCAGAAAAGATTAAGGCCGCCGGATAAATCCTCGATTTTAGCCTCAGCGATATTGCGAAAATATTTAAGCCTGAGTTGCTCGATAATCATTTATGCTGCCTGAGGATAAGCTCTCAATCGAGAAGCCTGAGCGGCATGACCAGGAAGAAATAGCTCTCATTTTCTTCCTTCTGGATAGCCTTTACTATTGCGGCTGACGTTGGAGTATTGAGCTCAAAGACCACCTCGTTGCCGTCGGTCTGTTTCAGGATATCTACTATATAGTTGGCGTTATAACCAATATCCATAGCGTCCGCGTCGTATTTTATTTTCAGGCTTTCCTTGGCCTCGCCGCCGAAATCGAAGTTGGTAGCTAAAAGCTCAAGTTCGTTAGGCTTTATTGTGAATTTTACCTGGTGAGTGAGTGAGTTTGAAAGGATGGCTACTCGACGCACTGCCGCCTGGAGAATCTCTTTATCCATTGCGGCCAGTTTGTGGTTATCTTTAGGAATTACCTGTTCGTAGTTTGGATAGGGTCCCTCAAGCAGGCGAGATGTCAGTATCGCCCCTTCGAGTAAAAAGATGATTGAACCTTCATTCACGATGATACCAACTTCGCCCGGCTCCTCGCCCATCAGCCTGACCAGGTTATCCAACACTTTAGGGGGGACGATAATATCTTTGCCGGCGCTGGTAAGCTTAAGATCGTTACGCGTGATCTTTGCTAACCTATGGCCATCGGTAGCCACCATATTCAGGCCTTCCTCCGAAGTATGCCAGAGGATACCGTTTAGGGCGGGCCTGGTTTCATCGCGGGAAACCGCAAAGAGCACCTTGCGGACCATACGTGAGAGTATTTTGCCATCTATTTTTACTGCTCTGCCGACATGTACATCTGGAAGCTTGGGAAATTCATCTGGCGGAAAGCCCGACATCTTATAGACGCCGGCGCCACATTTTATCTCCATCCTGCTCTCGAAAGTTGAAACCTCAAGATCAAAATCTGGTAACTCGCGCACAATCTCATAAAACACCTTGGCTGGTATCGCGATAGCCCCCGATTTCTGAGCATCGACATCGATAGTGGCGGTCATGGAAACGTCAAGGTCGGTAACTTTTAGGGATAGTTTATTTTTGTCGAGTTCAAATAAGATATTCGATAATATAGGCAGTGTGCTTTTAGGAGGCACGATGCTCAAAAGCTTCGAAGCTGCCTGATGAAGATTAGCTCTGTCGGTTCTAAATTTCATTTTTCCTCCGCATATTTCCATCTCTTTGAAAGCATCGATCCAAAAGAGAGAATGCCGTAAGAGAGGATTATTATTATTCTATTATTCAATTTTAATAATCATATTAAGGGGTGTGGTAATGTTGATATCACCAGTTTTCACTCCTTAAGATGTTGCCGTTTGTTTATTTCGCTAATATTACGGCTTGTGGAAAAATAGGAGTAAGTTTTGCTTCTGTCAACAAAATTTGGCGATATAAACAATCCTCTCACCGAAACTATTTTTCCAACATTCTTTCAAGGCGATTTATACAGGGAATTAACAAGTTTTAGACAGGTATCCTTATTAAAATCAAATCAATACGATGATAACTATTAATTATTAAAACACAGCCAAAACCATGTTTTGGAATCATAAGTAGATTATTATGGATACTAACTCTTGAGGCTGTTTTCTATTTCATCTACAGCGCGCTTGAGGCTAAGATCGATTTTTAGCTCGTCCTCGACTACGCTGATGGCGTGAATCACCGTAGAGTGATCTCGTCCACCAAATTCATCGCCAATAAACTTTAAAGAGCTTGAGGTATGCTTACGGCATAAATACATGGCAATCTGCCGGGCGCGTGCCAGATCGGCAGTCTTGCGCTTCGATTTGAGTTGCTCGGGCAGAATCTTAAAATAATTGCAGACCGCTTTAGTGATAGATTCAATTGTTATTACGCAACCAGTGTTAAAAGCGTCTTTTAGTATCTCCTGGGCAAAACCGATATTTAGGGACCG
>DOTU01000092.1 GCA_003520965.1 Candidatus Zixiibacteriota bacterium | reverse complement strand
AAAACCGAGTTATTGGCCTCGGCAGAGCGAATGATATCACCATTGTCGAGGAGATAAACGGAATATCCGCCGTTGACCGTATGAGTCCAGCTATGAACCACAGTGTTGCTCATATCTGCCAGATAGGTATATCTCGAGTTATTGGGACTGAAAAGAGTGTATCCCGAAAATGACTCGGACCAGGCTATCGCGAATGGCACGATAAACAAGATCACCGTCACTAATCCGTATAGCCTAACTTTTTTCATGATCGACTTCCTGAGATGGTAACTCATATCGAGGTATGGATGTACGCTAAAATAATCTACCCTTGAGATGTTTCGTTTTTCTTCAAACTGCAAATCAAACTTCTTCTTCATCGAAATAAAGGTTGATATCTTCAATCCCTCGAACCTTTTGCAGCGCCTGCATAAATTGACTACTCTTTTGGTTGTCCTTAAATCTTATATAATAGGAGACTTCAAGCATATCCCGGGAATCAACTGATTTGATGTTGATTACCTTATGATTACGGCAGTACTCATCGAAAACCCGAAGGTACTCGGGTGACTGATCGCCGTTATTGGCACAGAAAAACTGCAATAAATAATCTCTTTGTTTAGGAGTGAGAATACTGGTTTTGGAGAGAGTATATATTATTAAACTGATAAAAAGCGTTCCAATAAATGCTATTTTGTAAAATCCAGCGCCTGCCGCCAACCCCATCGAAAGCGCGAAAAATATAAATACCAGGTCCTGTGTATCCTTGATGGCAGTTCTGAATCTAATAATTGAGAGCGTTCCGACCAATCCAAAAGCCCTCGCCAGATTGTTACCAACCACCATGATCACCACCGAAGTGATCATTCCTAGAAGAACAATGGCATGCACGAAGCCGATTGAATAACCTCGCCCACGATTGATATTTTTATATAATCGCCCCAGAAATAAGCCGCATATTAATGCGACTAATATATTTAATATGATTTCAGATACGGTCGCCGGAAATAAATCTATGTTTTGCAAATTATCGAACATTTTTTATCCTGTCCTTTACAATTCAAAGCAAAGCAATATTTTATGGAAATGGGGGAAATCTTCTTCCGATGATTATTGAGTTTTCGATGTGAATCGATACAAAGCGTATATTTCGATATGGCCAGCCTGGGAAGTTTAAATTTTCCGATAATATGTCGGGCCCATTGCGGCATCCCGCCCCGGAATTTAAGCTCCAAAATAAAATGCCTGGTGAAAACCGGTTTTAACGGGTGTTCGCTGAACAGCTTGTTGGTTACAGCATAATCCGCGCTGCGCAAATTCTTATCGAACGTTATTCGCACTCTTTCATTGAATCTTCCAAAAAACGCCTCTCGCTCATAAACAACCAATACTGTGGGGCTTAGTTTTTGGGCGTAATAATGGTATAAGAAGCGCCTGGCATCATCCTGGTTTTGCTCGTTATTTTCAGGGCAAATGATATACTTTCCCACATTTTTCGTGATAAACAGGTCTTGAAGATTGTGGTTATACAGTGGCGCCCTGTTCTTGGAAATGAAATTATTGTACTTTCTCTTGATTTCAAGAAATATAATATCGTTTTCCTTTAGTTCGTTATATCCCCTGATCCGGAATTTATTGCGAATCTTAATACCATCGATTTTCTCATCATAGCAACTCATGGCCGGAGTGTCGAAATAGATGCTTCTGATGGTGTATTCAATGGGATCTCTATTAAGTGCATACTCGTCGATTCTAATAAACGGCCGAATTTCCGAGCGAATATCATTCAACTCTTCATTGGGAACGAGATATTTGTATTCGAGCCTGTTCAGTATCATTTACTGCCTTGCTATTTATGACAATAAAAAGCGTCTTATATATTCCATAATCGAAACCGATTTGCATAATACATCGCATTTGCAAAGCATGCCCAGCGGCAAATCGCCTTTGTAACCATCTATCAGGGCGGTACAGAATCTGGTCTGCTGGCCCTTCATCGAATGAACATCATCCCCAAGGTAAATTATTTTGGCGGTAATATCGTGGGTTCCATTATAGTAGATTGTAACATCCTGGCCCAGCGAAGCGTAGGGGAATTCGTTGGATCTGACCGGAATAATCGCTACGTAATTAGTGGCATCCGAAATAACCAGGAGAGTGTCGGACGAGTACGATCTCGACACCTTGCCAGAAATTGGAGAGATAATCGAAAATGATTCCATGCGCCTATTGATCGCGTCTATTTGCTCATTTAAAGCTGTGATTTGGGCCTTGATCAACTCGGCCTCCTGGGGCTTTACACCTGTTTTTGCCGATTCCAACTGCGACCTGGCAATGTTGATCTCCTGATCGAGTAGCTGTTGCTCACCCAAAGCAATCTCATATTCCTGTTGGGAAACGAGATTTTTATCGAGAAGAGCTTTTAGACGTCCTACTACCAACTGTTGAGTGGATGAGGCTTCCTCGGCATGAGCCACCTTTGATTCATACTCGCGAATGACCGATTCCTTATCGCCCGTGGTATTGGAAGCCATCGAGGCTTGCATAATGGCCA
The DNA here is from genome assembly GCA_003520965.1 of Candidatus Zixiibacteriota bacterium. Lineage (GTDB taxonomy): Bacteria > Zixibacteria > MSB-5A5 > UBA10806 > UBA10806 > UBA10806. The sequence continues at coordinate 1,031 of DOTU01000092.1, read as the reverse complement.
CCTGGCCCTTGAGTTCGGCTAAACGCTCCTCCGTATCACTGGAGTAGATCGTAGCTATGGTGTCACCTTCTTTTATCAGGCTGCCGCTGGTAATAAGGGAATCAAATTTCAAATTCATGGTTCCCTCGCGGGCAAACTGGGTAGCCCTGATTCCGTCCGATACCCCCTCTTTATAATCGAAATTGGTGGCCAGTAATTGGCCGTTGGTTCCTATGGTTAGCGCCCAACTCCTGGCTGGTTGGATTTTACAATAGGCATTTATTGAATAAGGAAATTTTATCGGAAGAAATGGCAAGATCCCAAGTATCGCAATAATAAGAATAACAAGAAAAATATTATACTCGCCTGCACCACGTGATATTTTCATTTTCATGATCCCATCCTAGCCAACCATAAATTGCATTAATTTGACACAAAACTCCCCATCTGGTTTAACTAATTGTCATACAACTGATTGATAGCGAATATTGTATTAGAGTATACCGCACGTATTTTCAAATGGGATTTAATTTAGCATGACCTCGCCATCCGATTGCAGCCATTTTAATTCCAATAAATAACAACATCGTCATTAGCGGGATAATAAGCAGGATAGTAAGTATTAATAGCGAACCTGTTGGATATCATAGTTAAGTAAACATCAGACTTTTCTTCAGATCCCATTTCACCGTCTTGAACAATTGCAAATAATATGCCATCAATCTAATATCATTAAATTTTACTTAATATATTATGAGCCAGTGAATTATGCAATAGACAGAGAGCATAGTGCATAAATTCATTACCCCAATTCGACATAAAGGTCGAATATCAGAGTAGATTTGACGAATACCCTTGACCTTCGTGTGGTCGTTCCCAAATGGTTGCGATAAATTTACATAAAGTAGTATTTTACATTTAAGCAATATTAGAAAGCGAGGGAATCAGGGCGATTTTTCGATTACTTTCTTCGAGTTTAAGAATAAATATCTTTTCGAATCTGAAAAATGATGATATTAATGTTTTCGACCTTCAGGTTCCTGACCCAACGG
>DOTU01000308.1 GCA_003520965.1 Candidatus Zixiibacteriota bacterium | reverse complement strand
GGTGAGGTCTGCGTTTCGGTTGACTCTAATGGTAAAATCTGGTGCTCAAGTTATGGCGGCGGCCTTTACGAATACGACTGGACATCCTGGCATCATTGGACTGTCGACAACAGCCCGATGTACGGGACAGGACCAGGGGATCGCTATTGGGCTGCCACGGTAGTTCTGGCCGATCCTAACAACAATATCTGGGTCAGTTCTTTTGCCGCAGACTCATTTCTTACAATGGGTGTTTTCGCGCCTTATTCACCTGATTCTACCTGGCAGCTTTTTATCGCTACAGATATTGGCCTGACAACAAACTTCGTTCAAGCTTTCAAATCGCAAGGTAATATCATGTGGATTGGGCGTGGCGATGGTTTGGACAGGCTGGATACGGGCGGGGATCCTTTTAATATTTCACAACACACCTGGACTACCAAAATCAGCATTGTCTCTATTGGCGATATGGAACTTGATAACTCGGGAAATCTCTGGCTGGCTTCCTCATCCGGCCTGTTCTATCTCACCCCGGATATGGACACTCTGGGTAAGATGGCCCTTCCTCCTTTGATCTCTGGCAGCGTCAATGCCGTGCAGATTGATGGAGTAGGAAATATCTGGGTGGGGACAGTTGCCGGTTTAGGGATATTAAAACCCAATCGGGAAGAACCCAATAGTTCCGCATGGCAAACACTTTATACTACATCGAACAGCCCGATTCTGGGCAACAATATCAGCGATATCGCCATAGATATACCGACTGGCATGATCTATATCGGAACTACTACCGGGCTTTCGATATTTGATTCCGGTATACTACCGCCATCATCTAATCTGGCTGATATGGCCGCCTATCCCAATCCGGTCATTGTTAGCGATGGGGTGGAATATGTGGAATTTAAGAGAGTGCCATCAAGCGGCACTATGTCTATCTATACGGCGTCGGGGGATCTGGTGGCGCGCTTCGATTTGTCTCAAAGAAGTACCTGGGATCTAAGGAACTCCAATGGGGAGCGTGTGGCCGGAGGGATTTACTTTTTCCATGTGAAATCCGGCAGCGCTTCGGGCACCGGCAAGATTGCGATCATCAAATAGGATAAGCTTCAGCGATCATTTTATAAGTGATCCCCATCTTGAAAGATCATGGGGTGGAGTTTTTTATCATCCGGCTTTTATTGAACCGGCATGCGAGGTATTAAAGCTCGAAGGTAATACCGCATACGTAACCTGTGATGAAAATCAAATTGGAGCGACAAATCTCGTTCGGAGGAATAGATTTCCATTCCGAATTTCCTCCCTACCATTGCTCTTTCAATATTTTGGTCCGATACTTTTTGATTTATCTCGTAACGCTTTCGTTCTGGAAGCGCTGGATGAATTTCTATCAAATTCCTGTGATTTTGCGTACTTAAGTTTCCCGCCAGATATTGGTTCCCTCGATGGACTTACAAACTGGAAGATCATCCCTAATGTAACTTTAGCACTCAAAGAAGATGGTCTGAAAAGATGGGGGGCAGATTTTAAGGATGACGTTAAAAACAAGATCAGAAAAGCCACACGCGAAAAGGTTGAGATTATAGAGAGCGATAATTTGCCTCGAGAACTATGGAAAACGGCTTATGGAAGACGCGGCATGCAACCGCCTATTAGCTCTGTGGCACTTAGTATTTGGTGTGAAAAACTTGTGGGTGCATCGCTCTTGCGAATTTTTACGGCCAGAATTCGCGGCGAAGATATCGCTTTCCGGGGCGAACTTATCTATGGCAAATTCGCTTATGATTGGATTGCCGGCTCTTCTCCAGCTTTTCATTCCAGCGGGGCAAATCAGCTTCTGATGGCCGAAATCGGCAAAGAACTATCCGCGCTGGGAATTTCCACCTGGGATATGGTGGGAGGGGAGATACCATCCATTGCCGATTTTAAGAGATCATTTGGAGCGGTTGACGTGCCATATTTTCAAGCCAGCCGGGCTTTTGGCATCAAGGGAAAAGCCTTTGAGCTGTTGAGAAAGATCAGGCATGGCAGATAAAGTAATAACTTATTCATATCGGAATAAGAGCTTAAGTCAGGCTGCGGTGAAACATGCTTTCCGCTACCTCTCGACGTTGATCGGTGTCCAGTTCGTCGAAAATACGGAATTACCAGGCATAATAGTTGTCGACAATGGAGCGATTCCTGACAGCGCCCGTCTGACATTCTCGATAGAAAAAGGAATCCCGGCCAAATCGTTAATAAAAGATAAAATTTCAGGCAAATGGCTTACCGCCTTAAATTATGATCCTATCGAAACAGTGGCCTTAAAACTCTCATTCAAAGGAAAATTGGGACCCTATTCTCATAAAGCGGCCACACCTTCGGGACCAGTGGAGATGACCTTAAGCAGCGTTGTTACCGATTTTTGCCGAGCTCTATGCCAGGCCGATTTACTTGAAACTCAGCCGAAGGCGATAGCGATCTGGCCGGGGTCCTCCAAATTTGCGATGGCAGTGACGCATGATATCGATATTCCACGGCGTACAGTGGCCGGAAGCCTTCGGCTTCTTTACAGGCGCGATCTGCCGGGTGGATTCGGAGCATTTGCAGATTCATTGAAAGCGGCGGCTGGATTGGGTACGAATCCCTACGATGCTATCGGCTATTGGATAGAACTGGAGAGAGAATTAAGCGTGAAATCGACTTATTTCATATTTGATGGATTACGCCGGCATTCGTTCGATCCCAAATATAAACCGGAGATAATTGATTTCGAAAAACTTCGCCAAAGCGAATTTGAAATAGCGCTTCATACCAGTATTGAATGCTTTTCAGGCAAAGGCATAGCTGAGGCTAAATCGCGCCTAGAGCTTACGGCACAAATCAATCTGACGGGCCTTCGGCCACATTATCTCTCCGCTTTTTATCCTGAGTACTGGCAAGCTGCATCCGACGCTGGATTTGCTTATTCGTCAGCGTTGGGATTTGACCATGATATCGGTTTTTGGGATGGGATTGATCTCCCGGTTTATCCGTTTGACCAATCGAATGATAAGGAAATTAATCTTCTGGAAATCCCAATCGCTATAATGGACTGCGGATTAATTGGCGGACAACCTGCTGAATCCGAAAAGGCGCTGGAGCGGGGCATGAGGCTTATCGATCAAGCCTCGGCTACCGGCGGGCTGATTGTGCTGGATTGGCATCAACGCACATTTTATAATCGAGATTATCCGGGCTGGCGCGAGCTTTTCACCAAAATAGTTTGCTATGGTAAAGGCAAAGGCGCCCAATTCTATCGTATGGATGAAATCGCGGAGTTATTCAACAAAAGTTTTCGAGCGCAAAATTGAAGATTGCATATTTTATACTCAACAATTTCGATTTCGATTCCCGTGCCAGGCTGGAGGTGGAAACGCTGGGCGATATGGGTCATCATCTTGAAATTATCGCCACAGTCGGGTCTGACTCTCATGCCTTTCGCGGTTTCCCCATTCATCGTATTGCTCAATGGCGTCATCCAACTCGCAAGTTTCGCTTTTTGCAGTATAATCATTATGCCGCCTGGATCGGGCGGAAGATGAAAGCCGATATCTATCACGCGGTCGATCTCGACACTCTTCAAGCGGCATTCTGGGCGGCGGGCGGGAAACCTATAGTTTATGAAGCCCGTGAGCTTTACACAGAACTTGAAGCTCTAAGCGGCCGTCCCAGGATTCAGGCGATCTGGCGCAGTTTGGAAAATAGATTGATCGGAAAATCTGAAAAGGTCATCACCATTAACGAATCAATCGCTGATGAGCTTGTTCGACGCTATGGCATCGAAAAGCCGGAAGTGATCAGAAATGTTGGCCGCCTTCCCAAGGATATCAAACCAGCCAATCTCTATTCTAAATATGCGATTTCCGAAGATTGGAAGATTCTCATTTATCAGGGTGTCCTGCGTCGAGGGCAGGGGCTCCGATATCTTCTTGAGGTGATGGCTGGCCTTGAACATATCGCCCTGGTAATAGTAGGAGATGGATCGATCGAGACAGAGTTACGAAATGATGTTGCCAGGCTCAATCTCTCCGATAGGGTAAAATTTGCGGGACGAGTGCCGCCCGATGAGCTTGTCAATTATACAGCAGGGGCCTCAGTGGGCGTACTTTTTATGGAGGATGTTGCTCTAAACAACAAGCTCGCTTTACCGCAAAAGATTTTTCAGTATCTCGCTGCTGGGATTCCCCAAATAGTTTCGCCAATGCCTGAACTATCAAGGTTTGTGGAGAGAGAGGCGACCGGTTTGGTGGCGCCTCTGGGAGATAGCGTATTGGCAGCTAAAATTATTTCCAGATTTCTCTTTGATGAAACCCAATTCAATAAGGCAAAATCTAATTGCGCTATTTCGGCTGCTAACAATAACTGGGAAGTTGAATCGGAAAAGCTCCGTAATATCTACCAAACATTGGAGCGTTCCCGATGATAAGCTACTCTATCGTAATCCTGGTTTACAATCAGGTTGAAACGCTCAGGATGACCCTTGAAAGCCTCAGGCGGCAGATTAAAAATCCAAAAACATTTGAGGTTATTATTGCAGACGATTTCTCGGCCGACGGGACTGAAGAGTTCGTAAAAAAATTACGCTATCCAATATTTTTGAAATATTCACGTTCTTCCTCCAATCAGGGCCGGGCTAACAATCGAAATAGGGGATATCAAAAGGCGGTGGGGCAGTGGATAATCTTCCTCGATGGCGATAGGGTCCCGGAGCATAATTTTATTGACGGCTACTTCAGTTCGTGGAATCAGTTTCCGGACTCCGTTGTCATCGGTTCCTGGAGATTTCCCAAAGAGTGGAAGATTAGCCGTTGGCATAAGTATCTGGCCAGCCGCGGTCGATTGACTATGTCTCATGGTGATGTGGTCGCCGGCAAATATTTTACCAGCGGAAATTTCGCAATCAAAAAGACGATGTTTGATCATTTAGGTGGTTTCGATATCGCCTTTAAGGGCTGGGGCGGAGAAGATACGGATTTTGGAATCAGGCTTGAACTGGAGAAAATTCCCATTCACTATATCCCTGAAGCTTTTTGTTATCATTATCACAATAAAACTCTTTCGCAAACAATCGATGAGTACTTTAAATTTGGCGCTGGCGGTTTTCCGCTTCTGTATCGTAAATATCCGAACACCGTAATATTCGAAAAGGGATGGCTGCTTGGTTTGCCGGGCACCGGTTATACCTGGTATCGAAAATTAATATCTGCTTTCCTGTTCCCGTTGAGGTCAAGTTTAGTCCTGGCGCTTCTCTCACGTTTAGCGCGAATAGACGATGGAGCGCTTTTCTCCGATTTTATGTTCGATTGGCTCTTTTATGGGCATCTGGCTAAAGGATATAAGCAACGCGAAAAATGAAAAAGCCGATCGTCATAATTGTTCTTTTATTTCTATTTACTGCTATTTATTGTTTTTATTTTTTTGGAGGCTACGAGGGGATAGGCGATGGCAACGATTACGCCGGTTTGGCCCGGAATATTAACAGGGGTCAAGGCTTTACGCTTGGCCATATCTATCCGTTGTCCCTGGCGTTCGATCCCAATATTCCGCAACCAAATAATATGTGGGCACCGGGGTATCCGCTTTATCTGGCAATTTGGTTTTCGATATTAGGAGCCAATGATACCGCGGCTATGTTGGCCTCGATTTTTGCGCTCTGGCTTTTAATTATAGCGGGATATTTGTTGGGAAGAAAAGTTCTTGACGAACGGCTCGGTTTAATTATCGCTGCATTGATAGCACTAAGCCAGATTGTTTTGTATGCGGCGGTCGAGGGCACTCCCGAAATCTTTACCGGAGCAATATTAGCATTCTCGTTACTCGTAATCATTGGCAAACAGAATATGGCCCGCATAATCATCTCAGGCATATTATTCGCCATATCGATATTGACCAGATACCAAATTGCAATAGTAGGGATACCGCTGGCGATTCTTTTTATAGAAAATAAAAAGCGCTTTTTGCCAATCTGGCTAATTGCGGTATTATTTGGTATCTCGCCCTGGCTTTTACGCAACGCACTGGTCTTGGGAAATCCGCTATTTACCCTTCAATCTTATGGCGAATTCACTAAAGGGATGGGGAGGTTTGACGATTTCTACTCCACTTACCGTTCGTTTACCCCGATGAGTATATTTTACACTGTATCGCATTTTCCTTATGATCTTGCCAAGAAGTTTGCCGGTGGCTTGATATTTCTCGGCGGCGCATTTCCGCTGCGCTTTAATTTTCTGGGGATAATTCCATTTTTCTTCGGACTCATTAAAATAGATCGCTTGGAGGGCATTCAGAAAAAGATCCTATTATTCGCCTTTATCTCAAGTGTGCTAATTATTATACTATCCGCGCTTGACGGCCATCACGACCGTCATCTTGTACCGCTCCAGGTGTTCTATGCAGTATCAACTATGATTGGATTTATTCTTCTGGCTAAGGAATTTAAATTTTTCGCGCGTAAGACACTTCTGATAATCTTTGGCTTATTGCTGTTTTTGCCTGCCAGGTTTCCCTTCCAGGAGTTCAGGCTTTCAAGCATTGCTGCAGAAAACAAAGGCAACAGAGCTGTATATTCGAAAATTACCGAAGCGGTAAAACCTGATGAGGTAGTAATATCTGATGCCTCAGATGCCATTTGGTGGTATGCGGATCGGCCGTCAATCTGGATTCCGGTACATTACGATGATCTCAAAACATTACTTGCAAGAGATGATTGTTATTTTATATTCCTCTCAAGGCCATCCGATTTTATTAAAAAATTATCTAATGATGAGATAGCGGACTTTGCATATTCGACGGAACTTATGCTTGAAATGCAAGAACATGGAAGTCTCTTTCGGCTGAAGAAAGCACATTCTATCAACGGGGCAAACCGATATGGAATCTAAGAAGCTTTTAGTAGTATCGACTAGTTTTCCCATGCGCCCCGGCGATGGTCTCTCGCCATTCATCCTGGAGTTTTGCCAGCATCTCTCTAACCTGGGTTGGGACGTAACCGCCCTGGTGCCGCACCATAAGGGACTAAAGGATCGCGAAGTATGGGGTGCCGTTACTGTAAGACGTTTCCGATACTTGCCCGAATCGATGGAGGATGTTGGTTATAGCGGCGGGATTATGCCCAATCTCAAGAAACGCCCGTGGAAGATATTGAAAATTCCCTTTTATATTTATTCGATGTATCGTGAAGCGCTTAATATTTCAGTCGAGGAGAAGTTCGATCTGGTTAGCTTTCAGTGGATTTTCCCGGCCTCATTTTGGCTGGGGCGATTTGCGCGTGTATCCGGCTTGCCAATTGTGTTAACGGGACATGGCACAGATATTCATATGGCCAGCAGAGGAATCTTCAAGAAGTTTGCAGATTGGTCATTCAAGAAAGCCGATGCCCTGACCGTGAACAGCGCCTATATGAAGTCGCTTCTTAAAGATAATTTGCTTCCGCAACAAACCGAGGTTATCTATGTTGGTGTCGATAGCGAAAAGTTTCACCCGGGGAATACGAAACCATCTGATTCAAAAAAGATTCTGTATGTCGGTCGCTTGATAAAGCAGAAGGGAATCGAACTATTAGTCGAGGCTTTTATTGATATAACCAAACAACTTCCTGACGCAAAGCTTGAAATTATCGGCTATGGCCCGGAGAAAGAAAATATTAAGGCAATTCTAAAAGCAGCTCATCTCGAGGAATCCGTAGCTATGATCGATACCGTGCCGCATGACGACTTGCCCGCGATCTATAGCCAGAGCCGCGTTCTGGTGCTCCCGTCTCTCATACCTGAGGGGCTGGGGATGACACCCGCCGAGGCTGGTCTTTGCGGGGTGCCGACAGTTACATTCGGCCTGGGCGGAACATCAGAAATTGTAATCAATAACAAAACAGGGCTAATTGTTGAACCAAGCCGCGAGGCTCTGCGCGGCGGGCTTCTCAAGCTTCTGCAAAACGACTCGCTCGCGGATAATCTTGGGCAGAACGCCAGAAAGTTTCTTCTGGATATCATACCATGGCCTAAAATTGCCACTCGTTTCGATGGGTTATTTCGTGAGGTTGTAGAAGCGCATGGAGCTAAGCAGTCTAAAACAAAATCAAACGCCATTTTGCCGGCCATAATCATATTTTTGGTTACATTTGGGTACATTATTAAAACATTCATGGATAGATTTGAGCGGATAGTGAGTTTGATCAAATGAGCCTCTGGGAAATTGCTATTCCGGTTATCTGGGCTTGCGGGCTGCTTGGCGCAGGCTTTATGATCTCATTGCGGTTTGAAGGTAAATATTTTCCCGAGTATTTCTTCCCATTAGCGGGCATATTGGGGCTTATCGTGTTCGCGTTGGGACTATCCGGGGCGCTTTATAAGAGCATCTTTATTGTTATCACCGTTATATTGGCCGCATTTTTTATATGGATGATATTAAATACATATCAAGAGTTAATTAGGTATGTTAAAACTAAGCCGTTCTATTTACTAATCGCGATTATTCCGCTACTCTGGTATATCCTGGCGGCTCTTTCGTATCCGGTCAGCAATGATGCTCTTTATTTTCATCTTGGTCTTCCCAAAATCTATGCAGCCGCGGGAAAGGTGTTCTATATTCCCGCCAACTTGTTTTCTGCTTCTCCGCGAACCTCGGAGATGATTACAACAGCCTTTTACGCGCTGGGGTTGGAGCGAGGCGCGCAGGTATTTATCGTGCTTGTAGCGGCGATACTTGTTTTCTCGGTTTGGAAACGCGCCAGAGAATTAGGCGGCTCCGGGACAATTGCAATCCTCATCCTTTTTACTATCCCGATCTTAATGGGCCAGGTAACCGGCTCAAAAAATGATTATCTTCTCTGGGGCCTTTCATTCTTCGCCTGCCTGAAACTGCTGCAATACGATCAAGAACAAAAATACCGTTATCTGTTTCTTGCCGGTATCGGCGCAGGCATGGCGGCCGGGACCAAGGCGATAGGTTTGGCTCTCTTCGGGCCGCTGGCGCTGCTTATTCTTTACAATGTCGCTCTTGGTAAATATCGCCTGAGCCGCTTCTTCTATTTCACTCTGCTATTTCTTTTATTTGCTTCGCCCTGGTATATCTATTCCTGGATTGTAACGGGGAATCCTGTTTATCCATTTTATGACAATTTCTTTCATTCGCCATATTCCTCGTCCCTGTTTAACTCTTTCAATAAAGAGTTAGCAATTAAGACAATCGATCATAATCTGATAAATTTGTTAATATCCCCGCTACGTTTAATTTTCGATCCGAAGGTATTCGATGGCAGGCTTGGGTATGGTATTATTCTATTCCCCGCACTTCTCATTTTCATTAAGCGCGTCCCACAAATTATAAAAATAGCGTTAGGATTATCGGTCATATTCTATCTGATCTGGTTTTTTGGATTTCCGTTTGCCAGATTTATTCTGCCGGTTGCGCCGCTTTTGGCGATTGCCGGCTCGTATTTTATTTCCTCGGCCATGATGAAAGGGAAGCTACTTAAATATACGGCAATAGTTTCGCTAGGCATTAGTGTGATTCTCCCGCTGCCCTCGGTAATTCGTGATACCCTGCCGCGGGTGGCATCGGTTGTAAAGGTTACCCCTAAATATGAGTTCTTAGAGAGTTATAAAACGCTCGATCCTTACCAAACTCAAAGCGGGAAAACTATTGAGGGCCTGTCTTATATCAAATGCTGGGAATATATAAATAATCACACACCATCGGATTCGCGAATCGGAATCTTAGCCTCCTTCTGGACTCGTTCCGACGGTTATTATCTGGATCGCGAATTTCTCTACCTCAATCCTTCGGAGCAAAATTTGTACGATTTCACAGCGGTTCAATATAGCGATGATGTTAGGACAGCCTTAACGAAACTTGGAATAAGCTATGTTGTCCTGGATTCCGTAGTTTTGGAGCAGTTCTCAGATAAATCGCCATGGGCAAACATCTATGGATTCTGGCAATTCGCTTCGGGCGTAAATGCGCTCCGTCAATCCTGCGAAAGGCTAAGCGAGTTAGTTTATTCTGATAATCGGTATCGTGTTTACAGAATAGACTGATTTATTATCAAGCCCCCTTCAATCCAGAGTGCATACGATTCAAAAAAAACCCGCCCAAAGATTATATTCCTCAGGCGGGATATCAGGTAAGAAAGTAGTTTCACCTAATCAGAGTCAGCTGTTTAATATCGGAAAACCCTTCGCTTTCGAATCTACAGAAATACAAACCGCTGGCAACCTCATATCCGGTTTCGTTTCTACCATTCCATATTATCCTATTTTGACCGGCGGTGAAAATCTCATCGGTTATAATATTAACCAGTCGTCCACCAATATCGAATATCGAAATATGAACTTGCCCGGCATGGGAAAGTGAAAATGATATGGTCGTCGATGAGTTGAAGGGATTAGGGTAATTTTGCGCCATCTCAGGCTTTGTGGGAAGCAATGTCTCACCATTTACTCCGGAAAGGCTTTGAATTCCGATTAAATTCTGGGCTGGTATATGCCTGGGCAAAGTTGCCGTTACTGTCATAGTCCCTACGCTGTCCGGCTCGATCTCAAATGATGCATCGCCCTGGTCGTTAGTGTTGCCAATCAGAAATATCTCATCCTTTTTATATAGGCAAACCTTGGCCCCCTCGACCGGATTTTCGCCATCAAACACATGAAATAACACCACCTGATTTTGCTTTTCCATTACTTGCTCTGGGCCTACGATTGAGAGCGTGCCTTCAACCGATATCCAAAATGGCATTTCCGGATCGCCATAGAGATTGTGTCCGTAGA
>DOTU01000147.1 GCA_003520965.1 Candidatus Zixiibacteriota bacterium | reverse complement strand
AGATTTCTTCCCGATACGGTTACAACCATCGTATCAGCGCTTTCCGCGTGAAAGGAGAATGAGACGTTGCCGTCGGCATCAGTTCTGCCGGTTTCGAAAACTTCCTCGCTATCGGCATACCCCTTTGTCAGAGTAACAAAAGCATCTTCAACGCTTACTCCAGCGGTGTCGGCCACATGGATTTGCACAAAATTTGAGCCCAGCGGTGTTTGACTTGGATGAGTGACCGCAAGCATCCTTGGTATGGCGGTCCTGATCTCAAGCTCAGGGTCACCAAGGATATTATAGGTGCTGAAATATTGATTTACCATGCCTCCATTTGAGTTTGCGTGAGGAAACGTTCTGTAGAGCTGCATCTTGGAGGCAACCATTGCCGCGCTGGCGTGGTAAGCTCCCTGGCCGAAAATTCCCCAGAAAAAACCGATCGAAAGAGGGTTTGACCATTTGGTATGCCCAAAATGCTCCGAGGTACCGTAGAATACCGGTCCGCCTTTAAGGCTATCGGGGCCGTAGCCCATGCGAATCCAGACTTCACCGAAACATTCCTGGCCAAAATCTCCCATCCCGCAGGCAATGGGAGCTAATATTCCAAGTTGTTGATTATTGGGCATGGCGTTAAGATCAGAAATGCTATAGGTCGGGCCCCACCAACCGTCTGTTCCGGCCTCTCCGCGATAAAAAACTATTCCCGGGCCGGCATTCATATATTGTGTTAACAAGGGAGTGGAACTCGAGGCAAACACTGTATCAACTTGAGCAAAACCATTTTGGAGTTCCAGTTGACGCGCCCATAGGGGGATAGTGCGGGCAGTTTGAAACAAGGTATATCCTACGCAAAGCCCCCGCACCCAGTGCTGGGGATCGTCCATACGTGGAGTTTTCTCATAATAAAATACTTTGGAAATCAATTTTCGGAGCTCCTGCATCTGGTCAACGGACATCCTGCCGACGAAAATATCGGGTAGATAGTCGGCGCCATCGACACAAGAATACGGATTATCCGAAACATAGCCACTGCCATAAGGATAGAAAGGTATCGCAAAAGACCCATCCCTATCCCCAACAATGTTAACATACTCAGGCGGTATTTCCCAGGTCTGATACGCGGTACGAAGATAATTAAAAATTTGAGAATATGTGGGATTACCGCCGCTGTAAATCTCCGTTGTGGGCACAATACGGGTCGTATACCCCTTCTGATGTTTCCACAGCACTAAAGCCTTAAGTGAATCCACTAGGGCCGGCTTGCAAATAAAAAGATACCCGCCACGCTTAACCGGAGTATTTGAGAAAAGCTCCTCGAAATTGGCAAACAGGCTTTTATAAATTGGATAAAATCCGTCGGAAAGATATGAGGAACGGGTTGTCTTGGGGTTGGTTACGTGTTGGTAATCGTAGGAGACGCTCACTTGCAGGTCATGATAAACCTTAAGCTCTCGTCTGGCCGGGTTGTACTGAACGGGATAAATAGATATCTGGCTGAATCTAATATCACGCAGTATCGCAGGCTCACCGTACTCCGCAAGGTTTTCCGGATAGTACCTATCTTGCGAATAGAAATCGCTGTTTTGAGTAAAGGGCGGGATCTCGCTGCTTCCCTCCGGAATCGGCGACTGAATTGGTTCGATATCAACATCTTCTATAAGCTCAAAACCTGAATACTCCACCGAAAGAACCGGGTCGGCAGCATCAGGAAGTATCAGTAGTGACGAGAGAACCGGCATGTCGGGCAGGCCTTCCTCGGAGGTCTCTCCGGGGAAAAGCATATCCGAGGCTGGCAGGGTCAGCGATTTAAACTGCCTGCCACCAAGGGATATATCATTAAGGGCAATAACCGGGATATCAAGAGCGAGCTTTTCTGTGGCGCCTTGTTTTTGGCAGGTAAATGACGCCTGGGCATCGCCCAAGTCTTCGACTACCCTTACCGTCTGAGAAGCCCGGACAGAAAGCGGTAATAAAATAGATAGTGCAACGAACATGATGGATGGTTTATTGAAGGATTTCATAACACCTCCGTTGTTGGAGTGCCATTATTGTCGGGCCGTTACAAATGGCCGAAAACTGATTGATTTTATTGAGAGCGGAACAAGTCAAATTTCGGAAAAAATCGGGTTATTTTGCAGCCTTGCTCATAATGAAGGTAGCGCGCTTAATATGTTATGTCAAGTATGTTTTAGAAGGCGTGGGCTGGTTGGAACGTGCTTGATTTATAAGCCAAAGTATTCTATCATGCGCTTTAAGAATATGATATTTATCAGTATTTTGGGCAATTTAGACGTATTAGTGAGAAGATAAGAGAAATTTATGGTAGACGATTCTAAATCAAGACCGGACCTTTCGGCTCTTAGAATAGACCGAGATAGACAGGAAAGCTATAGTGGCGGGAAACGCCTTAAAACTATCCTTTGGATAGCAATTCCGTTACTAATTATAGCCATTATTATAGTGGCCTTTGCCAGTATATCTCCAACCAAAGAAGTTCGGCTCACCCCTGCTTCGCTTCTGACCAAAGCGCAGGCCCAATCTGTGCTTAGCGCGACAGGATATGTAGTGGCCGAACGTCAGGCCTCGGTGGCCTCTAAAGGAACAGGCCGACTGGAATGGCTGGGAGTCGAGGAAGGCGATACCGTTGCCAGAGGGCAGATTATCGGACGGATCGAAAATGCAGATATGATGGCTGCCCTGGATCTCGCCAAAGCTAATTTGGAGCAGGCTAAAGCTGAAAGCACTCAAGCCATATTAAATTACAACCGTGAACAGCAGCTTAAGGAAAAAGGCTTTACCACCGATGCCTCCCTTGAAGCCAGCCGGGCAGGCTCAGAAAGCGCATCAGCTGCCGTTAAATCCGCTGCCGCCGGCGTAAAGGCCGCCGAAGTGAATCTGGAAAACACCTTTATCCGCGCCCCGTTTGATGGCACTGTGCTAACCAAACATGCCGACGTAGGAGAAGTTGTCGCGCCTTTTGCATCGTCAGCCAGCTCTAAGGGTTCGGTAGTCGATCTGGCCGATATGCATTCGCTCGAAGTTGAGGCCGATGTTTCTGAATCCAACATTCAAAGGGTTGAGGTCGGCCAGCCATGCGAGATCATCCTTGACGCATACCCAACCGTTCACTACCAGGGGCATGTCAAGAAGATCGTTCCGACCGCCGACCGTTCGCGGGCTACAGTGCTGACCAAAGTTGCCTTTACTGAGATTGACAGCCGTGTTCTACCAGAGATGAGCGCCAGGATAAACTTTTTAAGAAGCGATACGCTTGGGGCGCCGGAGTCAAATGATACCACTCTGGCTGTCCTCAGCTCGGCCCTGATAAAAAGAGATAATCGATCTGTGGTCTTCGTTGTATCAAACAATAAAGTTCAGGAGATCGCGGTTACCACCGGAGAAAAACTTGGCAACCTTACGCAGGTAATAAGCGGCCTACGGACAGGACAGAAAGTTATTACATCCCCTCCGGTTGATCTTAAAGCTGGCGATAAAGTCAAGATCATCGAATAAGAATGGAGCCCAAGTGGGAGCGGTACAGGTTCAAATTGAAAATCTAAGTAAAAGCTATCATCGCGATAGCCTTAAAATCCCGGTGCTGGATAATATCAACCTCAATGTGGACGATGGGGAATTTCTGGCTCTCATGGGGCCGTCGGGCTCGGGCAAGACGACTCTTCTAAATCTAATCGGCGGGATCGATAAACCCAGCGCCGGACGGATTGCTGTCGGCGATATCTTGATAAATCAACTCAG
>DOTU01000328.1:8385-11360 GCA_003520965.1 Candidatus Zixiibacteriota bacterium | reverse complement strand
CGTAGCGTAATTACTGATTCCCAATTTCAGATTTTGCGCCAGAAAATAAGGATAGAGCGGCCCCATCTGGAACACCGGCTCACCATACGAGCCGCCGGCCGCTAATTTCGATGCCCAGACGCGATACGTGGACGCGTCAGAAAGAAAATTGGCATAGAAATCATTCCCCTGCGCAATCGTATTCCACAGTCGAAGGATAAAAGCCAACGCACCGATGGTGATCGGGTTGAGATAATCAGCTTGATGTTTGGTGCGCTTTTTCATGATTGCCTTTGGCGTGCCGTCAGGTGGCCTCACCTGACGGCCTTAGTAGTGTCAGGTCAGGCGACCTGACACCACGGGAATCTCTTTGTTGTTTGGTGCGCTTAGTCATGGTTTTAATTATTGGCTGTCATTGCGAGCGAAGGTAGTTTCGACCGAAGCGAAGCAATCCCCTTCCCTACCACGTCAGTATCTATGTAGGATACCCCGGCTTTATGCAAGGGGATTGCTTCGTCGCTTCGCTCCTCGCAATGACATATTCTTATTTATTATGTCGGGTTTCTCGTCCAAGGGACTCGGAACCCGACCTACTTTTCTCTCAAATATTCCAGCGCCTGCGCAAAGTCATCAGGCAATTCGGATTCGAATATCATCAGCCTCTCGTTATCGGGATGAGGCAGCTCAAGTCGAAAGGCATGCAACGCCTGCCGTTCTAATATACCTAATAAGCCGGTGGCGAAAGGCAGTTCGTTCTTTGTAAGGCGACGAAGATATTTAGATCGTCCACCGTAGGTGGGATCGCCAATAATCGGATGCCCATAATGCGAAAGATGCACGCGGATCTGATGGGTTCGTCCAGTCTCGAGTTTGAGATGTAACAAATCAGCCTGCTTGAATCGTTCAATCATCTGATAATGGGTCACCGCCGAGCGCCCGTGACGGGGATTGACAGTCATTATTTTGCGGTCGCGCTCGCTGCGCCCGATTGGTAAATCGATCTTGCCTGTCTGCGGTTCGATATTACCCCATACGAGAGCTTTGTAGTGACGGCTTATCGCGCGCTCTTTGAGCCGAGTTTGAAGATACGCCAGCGCCCGCTCGTCTTTGGCGACAACCAGCAAACCTGACGTATCCTTATCGAGTCGATGCACCAGGCCAAGACGCGTGGAATCGAGATTGGGAGTTTGGCCCAAATGAAACAGGACCGCGTTAACCAACGTGCCCTCATAGTTACCGGCGGCAGGATGAACTACCATATCGGGCGGTTTATCGATTATGAGAATACGGTCATCCTCATATACAATTTTGAGTGGTATATCTTCGGGAGTTGCCTCGAGCGGCGGAGGGGGAACGATCTCGATTTCAACTTTCATCCCCGGCTTCATCTTTAGCGATGGCTTGGCGATTTTACCGTCAACCGATATATGACCGGCGGCGGCAAGTTTAGTGAAATAACTTCTGGTACGATCGGATACTTTACGAGAGCAGAAAATATCGAGCCGTTCGCCAGCGAGATCGTCGGGAACGATTAGCTTAAGTTGAGTCACTTTCGATCTTCGGAATTTGGGATTCCGCCATTTGTGCATTTCCATCTTCCTGCGGTTTCGTATGGAAGAGAATGCTAATGGCAAATAGGATCAGGCCAACCGTGATGGCCGCGTCGGCTATATTGAAGGTGAACCAGCGATACAGATGCAGAAAATTGATATCGGGAATATTAACGTCAATGAAATCGATCACCTTTCCAAAGCGGAGACGGTCAATGAGATTTCCAACCGCTCCCCCGAGTATTAACGCCAACGAGATTTTGGTAATTGCGGGCTCTGATTTGGCGGTTGTTAGATACCTGATAATCAAGATCAGCGCGAACAGGGTCAGGATGGCGTAAATCCAGGAGGGGCCGATACTGGTTCCCATGGCGCCGCCCTGATTATATATGAAGTGGAAATTTAAAAGGTCCCCGACGACGGAGACCGACTGGTTTTCGGAGAGATTTTTTTCGATCAGGATTTTCGAAATCTGATCGCAAACGACGATTATGAAGGAGAGCCCAAAATAGAGCAGAAGGCTTTTACGCAATTTGTCCACTTACTTGGCCTTCTTTGCCTCTTCCGCCTCCTTGCACGTAATGCACATTCTGGCGTGAGGAACCGCCTGGAGCCGTTCCGCAGAAATCGGCTTACCGCATTCCACGCAATTTCCATAAGTGTTGCTGTGAATTCGGCGCAACGCTTCATCGATATGATATAACAACCGTCCCTGTTTGGAGGCCATCAGGAACTGCTTTTCGCGCTCCATGGAATCGGTGCCAAGATCGGCCATGTGATAGGTGTAGGAGGAAAGCTCGCCGGTATTTTCCTTGATGGTGTTATCCATGGCGGCTTTTTTCAGATGACTGAACTCCGCTAAAAGCTCTTTGCGCTTTTCTAAAAGGAGATTTTCGTACTTTTCAAGATCTTTCTTATTCATACTTCCTCCGCCGGGCCTATATACCACTAAAGCCGCTCTAATGCAATAAAAGTTTTGGCCCCGTTCAGATCGAATTCCTGTTTGAATTCCAGATTTTCCGCCTCGACCAATCTCTCCGCCAGAGTCTCCGACTTAATATATTCGGAAAACTTAGCCAGAGCTTTAGAAGTTTCAGGATTAGTCGATATTCCCAACTTAATCCGGTCAGTAACCTCCAGGCCCGATACCTTGCGTAGATTTTGGATTTTATTGACCAACTCCCTGGCGTTTCCTTCAGAAATCAGATCATCGTCAAGTGCGAGATCAAGGGCGACTTTCAGGTGGCCGTCAGAGCTGACCGAAAATCCCTTACACGGTACAATCTTGACCCGGGCATCGATTGGTTCAATTGCCACCGGATGACCTTCACCATCGAGAACCAGACGTTCATCGGTCTGAAGCTTGACAATCTGCTCGCGCGATAATCCCTTAATCTTCCCGGCAATCTCCGATGCCCGTGAACCGAACTTGGGACCGATGCTCTT
>DOTU01000328.1:0-8065 GCA_003520965.1 Candidatus Zixiibacteriota bacterium | reverse complement strand
CGCTTGGCATTGAGCTCATCTAAAACAATCCCCTCCATCTTACGCAGCATATTCTGCTCGGCATCATTAAGCCCCAGAGCGACCAGTCGCGAAAGCGGCTGACGAACCTTAATCTTGGAATCCTTGCGAGCCGAGCGGCCAAGCTCAACCGCCTTTCTGGCGATATCCATCTGGCTTTCGATTCCCTTATCGATCCGGTCCACTGCCGCAACAGGAAATTCGTTGAGATGCACAGATTCCGGGAAATCTGTCAGGCTACCGGTCAAGCGGCAATAGATATATTCCGATAGAAACGGCGCTACGGGAGCCATGAGCCGGCAAATATTCAGGATGCAATCGAATAGAGTTTGATAAGCTGATTTTTTATCGGCTTCATCCTCGGAACCCCAGAAGCGGCGACGGCTGCGGCGAACATACCAGTTGGAAAGATCGTCAACCGTGAAATCGGCAATCGCCCGGGTGCCGCGAGTGATATCATTTTCAAAGTATGCCTTTTCAACCTCGGCGATAAGAGTATTCACTCGCGAAACTATCCAGCGGTCGATTAGAGGTTGATTCTGTATATCCACTGAATCTTTCGACGGCTTAAAACCGTCGATAGTGGCATAAAGCGCGAAGAACGAGTAGGTGTTTAGCAGAGTCGAGAAAAAGCGGCGCTGGATTTCAACCATCGATTCGTTATCGAAACGCTTGGGCAGCCAGACCTGCGATGAACTCATCAGATACCAACGGACAGCATCCGCTCCATACTTATCGATCAACTCCTTAGAATCGACAAAATTCCCCAACCGCTTGGACATCTTGCGGCCTTCGGAATCGAGTACCAGATTGTTGACGATACAGCTTTTGTAGCTCGAACGTCCGGAGATATAAGTTGAGATGGCCAGCATCGAGTAAAACCAGCCGCGAGTTTGATCCAATCCCTCAGCGATAAACTCAGCCGGGAAAAAGATCGGCTCGAAATCCTGTTTATGCTCAAAAGGATAATGCACCTGACCGTATGGCATGGAGCCGGAATCGAACCAGGCGTCGATAACCTCAGTAACACGAGTCATCACTCCGCCGCAATGCGGGCATTTGAGATGAACCTTGTCGATAAAGGGCCGATGTAAATCGAGCGAATCGCCCAGCGCGGTTTTGGCAGCGCTGATATTATCGGTCATGCGAAAGAGCTCTTCGATAGAGCCGATACAATGCTGTTTTTCGCAGCTTTCGCAAATCCATACTGGCAGCGGTGTGCCCCAATATCGTTCACGTGATATCGCCCAATCGATATTATTTTCGAGCCATTCGCCGAACCTTCCCTGCCCGATCTCGTCCGGATACCAGGCGATTTTCTTGTTTTCGGCGAGCATCTTATCTTTGAAAGCTGTCGTCTTAAGGAACCATGACGAGCGCGCGTAATAGATTAGCGGCGAATCGCAGCGCCAGCAGAACGGATAGTCATGAGTATAGGTTTCGGAAAAGAGCAAAAAACCACGACGCTGCAGGTCTTTGATAATCTCCGGATCAGCATCTTTGACAAACTTACCAGCCCAGTTTATGACTTGCGGTACGAATTTGCCTTCGATATCAACCGCCTGGACAACCGACAGTCCCTCTTTCAAACCGATCTCGTAATCGTCCGCGCCAAACGCGGGAGCGATATGGACGATCCCGGTGCCATCATCCATCGTTACAAACTCTGCGGTGACAGCATAAAGCCCTTTCTCTACCGGCATGAAATTATACAACGGCTCATACTTCGCGCCGTAATAGTCCTGGCCCTTCTTGCGCTCCAAAATCTGATATTCTTCTTTCAGGATGCCCAGTCTGGGCTCAGCTAGGATCAGCTTTTTGTCGCCATACTTAACTGTCACATAATTTTCATTGGGATTAAGAGCAATGGCAACATTGGAGATGAGTGTCCATGGGGTGGTCGTCCAAACCAGGAAATAGGTATCGGACGATCCCGCTACCTTCATGGTGACATACACCGACGGATCTGATACTTCCTTATACCCCTGAGCAACCTCATGGGACGAGAGAGCGGTCTCGCAGCGCGGACACCAGGGCAAAATCTTGAATCCCTTACAAAGCAGTTCACCTTCCCAGAAGCGCTTTAATATCCACCAGACGGTCTCGATATAATCGTTGGTGTAGGTGATATAAGGATTCGATAGATCGATCCAATAGCCAAGCTTACGGGTGAACTCATCCCAATTGGATTTATATTTGAAAACCGAACGCTTGCATTCGGCGTTGAACTTTTCGATACCAAGCTTTTCGATTTCGTCTTTGGTCGTGATACCCAGAACCTTTTCAACCTCAAGCTCCACCGGTAAGCCGTGCGTATCCCAGCCCGCCTTGCGCTCCACAAGATATCCCTTCATTGTCTTGTAACGGCAGATCGTATCCTTGATCGTGCGGGATAGGGCATGACCGATATGCGGCAAACCATTGGCCGTCGGCGGCCCCTCGTAAAAGACATAACGAGGCGCATGAGTATGCTGTGCAAGCGACTTCTTGAATATATCTTTCTCGTCCCAGAAGCGGGAAACTTCAGCCTCGCGGGCCGCGGAATCGAATTCGCCTTCAATCTTTTTGTAAAGCTCAGACATGATTATTTAAGCGTTCATCCTCTCTACAATCTTTTTTACTAATTTGGTCATCTTGGGTTCACCCTTGGCGGCCGCGGCCATGACCCTCTCGTGACTGCACGGTTCCATGGCATCGGGAAGGCCCAAATCGGTCACCAGCGAAAATCCAAGCACCTTCGTCCCCTGATGACGGGCTACGATCACTTCCGGCACGGTCGACATCCCAACCATATCGCCTCCGATAATGCGGAATAAACGATATTCGGCCGCGGTCTCGAAAGTCGGACCGGAGACAGCCACATAGACACCCTTCTGCAACGGTACTTTCTCATCTAACGCAACCGCCTCGGCTAAGTTGCGCAGTTCTTTGTCGTAGCAGTTGAACATATCGGGAAAGCGCGCGCCCATCTTATCGTCATTATGTCCGATGAGCGGGTTTGTCCCCTGGAAATTGATATGATCGGTTATCAAAACCAGCTCACCTAAGTTAAATTGCGGATTCATCCCGCCGCAAGCGTTGGAGACGATCAAGGTCTTGACTCCAAGTTCTTTCATCACTCGCACCGGGTAGGTTACCTGCTGAAGCGTGTAGCCCTCGTAATAGTGGAATCTCCCCTGCATGGCAACTACGTCCTTGCCGCCAAGCTTGCCGAATAGCATCCGTCCGGCGTGCGATTCCACCGTGCTTAATGGGAAATGAGGAATCTTATCGTATGTGATGACAGTCTCTTTCTGAATCTCGTCAGCCAACGCGCCCAGACCGGTGCCCAGGATAATCCCGATCGCAGGCGTTGATTTGGTCAGGCTGCGGATAGAATCAACGGTTTCTTTCAACTGCGTTTTAACGTCCATTATCACTCCTTGGCCGGGCATCGGTTTTTTTATCGGCCGCAAGTTTGCGTTCGAATTCATCTACAATCGCTTCCAGTTCGTCGTCGCTGAGGTCACTCCTCTTCTTTACAGGGGTATATTCCTCAGCATTTTTATACTGCCGTTTTTCCATCGACTCCAGCAGCGCAAGCTGGGTTTCCAGAAGCGAACGAAAACTGACGATCATGGTTTCTTTCTGATTGGTCAGATCGACAATCTCTTTCTGGATTTTGACCAGCCTCTCATTGGTTTCATTAGCGATCCGCTGGGCGGCCAGGTTGGCCTCGGCGATGATTGCCTCGGATTTCCGCTCAGCCGAGGCCTTGGTGTCCTCGGCGGCTTTCTGGGTAGTCACCAGAGTCTCATGTAAAACCGTTTCCATACGCGTGTAGCTGGTCAAACGTTCCTGCTGCGAGGATACCTTCTGCTCCAGCTCCAGATTTTTCCTGAGGGCCTCTTCGAGTTCAGAGGAGATCATATCGAGATACGCATGCACCTCGTCGGGCGAGTAACCTCTGAATTTGACGGCGAACTCCTGCTTTTTGATATCCAATGGCGATATCTTCACCGCGCCTCCTATTTATCGATTCTTCTTTCGCCAAAAATGGCTGTTCCAATTCTAAGCACGTTTGCCCCGTAATCCAATGCCAATTCGTAATCGCCTGACATCCCCATAGACAGCTTGTTAAAACCGCATCCCGTCATTTTTTGAATCTGTTCGAAAAGATTCCTGGTCATGGCGAAACTCTTTTCGATTTGCCTGGTATCCTCGGTCAAAGGGCCGATGGTCATCAGGCCGGAGATGGCCAGGTTCGGAAGCGATTTAAGTTCGTCGATGACCTTGGTGATCTCGGTTGGCTCAAAGCCGCTTTTCTGTGTCTCGCCGGACGAGTTTACCTGAAGGAAGATTATCATCTTCTTCCCCATCGCTCCGGCTTTTTCCGAAATCGAGCCTGCTAACTCGACACTATCTACTGACTGAATGCAGTCGAAAAGCTCGACCGCCTTCTTGACTTTGTTTTTCTGCAAGTGGCCAACCAGATGCCAGATCGGACGGGGCTGAACCTGGGGAATCTTTTCGGCCGCCTCCTGGATTCGGTTCTCCCCTAAATCGGTAAGCCCCGCCTTGATAGCCTCAAACGCGGCCTGGGGAGGGTAGGTTTTGGTGATGCCAACAATGGTGATACCGGCGGTATCCTGTCCCAGGCTTTGACATCGTTTGGCAATTTTCTGCCTGACCAACTCGATATTACGAGCAATTTGATAGCTCATTTTAGCCATCAATTATACCGTAAATATGCCTTATTGGCAAATTCTTTTTAGTCTTATGGGATATAAGGGGATAGACAAGCCATCAACCGTGCGGTTGGGTCCCCGAACCCGACCGTAAATATGAAAGCCGTCAGGATCGGAGTTCTGACGGCACAAAGAGCAGTTGTAGCTCAGGTCGCCTGCGACCTGAGAGCCTGACTACCTCAGCAGTATCATCCGCTTGGTTTCGGTGCACTCGCCCGCCTGCAGTCGATAGAAATAAATGCCTGAGGCTTTATCCTCAGCTTTCCAAATCGCCTGGTGGGGGCCAGCCTGCTCTTCCCGATTGACCAGCGTTTCGACCCTGCGGCCGAGGATATCATATATCTCTATAGAGACAAAGGCGGTTTTGGGTAGGCTGTAGGCGATGGTGGTAGTCGGATTGAACGGGTTGGGGTAGTTTTGGGAGAGGAGGATGCGCTGTGGCAACACTACAGGCTCCTCATCAATACCAACTAATGGTACAATCGGACGGCCACCGCAGGCTCCAATATCGCTTCTTTCCGTCCCAAGGCCCCAAACGCATGAAAGGATGCTGTCGATTATCCCCGGATCACCTGTATCGATACACGGCGAATTCAGGGAATCTCCGCAAGAAAAGGCCATGAGATGATAATCGGAGAGCGTTGGATTGCGAAATAAAGGGGCAGTATCAAAATTACCGATCCCGGTCCATCCACCACCAATATCGCAATATGAAATTGTGACTGTAGATGTGCTATCAATTGAGAAATCGGGATCGGACACAGCCGTATTGCCCCAAATTATAGAATTCCGGATAATTGGATTATTATTGTTATATCTGCAATAAATTCCTCCGCCTAAATAACCGGATACATTTCCAGTTATAGTATTATCCTCAATAACGGGATGTGCCCAAGTAACAAAAATACCGCCCCCCCCTTGCCCGGTTGCACTATTACCGACAATCATATTATTTATTATCTTACCGCCAAAAGATTCCATAAAAGATATGCCGCCGCCAACATCGTTTGAGCTGTTATTCATGATAATATTGTCGATTATAACAGCCCTTGAAGAAAAGCAATTTATTCCGCCTCCTACGCCGCCATATTCATGATAGCCAATATTGTCTCTTATAATATTATTTCGGATAACGGGATGTGATGACTCGCAATTAATTCCTCCTCCCCAACCGGCTCTACCATGGCGGATAGTGAATCCGCAAATTACCGATGTGCTATCCAAACCAGCCTGGACATAAATAACGGGACCGGCAAGCAGACCATCAAGAATTGTAGCATCAATATAATCCAGGTCGCCAGTCAGGAGATACATTGACCCCAGGACTATATTATGAGTCGTAGTATGAATATTCTCAGAGTATATCCCGGGCATGACGATTATCGTATCATTCTCATTGCTGGCGTTTATCCCAAGCTGAATAGTAGGATAATCAATAGGGATTATTATCCTGCCGATCGATTGCTGGATTTGGTATCCGCCCCCGTAGGCGCCCATATCGCTTAACGGCAAACCTTGTCCGAAAGAGCATTCTAACAGGGTATCCAGAATGGCCGGGCTCCCAACATCGATGCATGGTGAATGACGATTGTTTCCGCAGTCAATCGACATCAGATGGTAATCACCGTTTGCGAGATCGCGGAATAAAGGATCGGTATCGATATTTCCTGGCCCCGACCATCCTCCTCCAATATTGCAGTAACTAACCGTTGGGATTCCTCCCCAACCGCCAATATTGGAATCAGCATTCGCGAAATTAGCCTTGATAATTGTGTTTGTGATAATGGGATTTCCCTCGTAATACAAACCCCCGGCAGTGGTACCTGCGTGATTACCCACAATGCAATTATTGATTACCTTTGTCCCGGCCGTGCATGCTAACCCACCGCCATAGGTATCGGCATTGTTGTCAATAATGCAGTTGTTATATAGGAAGGTGCTATCTCCTGAATGGATTCCTCCCCCAGATCCGCCTCGAGCAAAGGCACATGAATTCTCAATTATTAAGTTATCGCTGACTACAAACTTGCCAAAAGCTAATTCCATTCCCCCGGCCCCCATGCTGCCTTGATTACCTTTGATAAGATTTCCGATGATCACGGTATTGGCCAGATTGCAAAAAACACCTCCGCCAAACCCATCGTTTGGCTCGATCAACATACCGGCTCGATTATTGATTATTGCATTGTTGAGAATTTTGACGTTGCCTCCCCGAACATTAATACCTCCTCCATTGCCGGGAAAACCATTAAAACCAGATGAGTTATCGATAATCTGGTTTTTCGATATGATGGAGTTGGAATTAAGGCAATAAATTCCCCCTCCTCCATACCCGGATAAATTGCCCTTGATAATGTTGTTGCGAATAGCGGGGCTGGCTGAAGTACAATTAATACCACCGCCTCCACCATATTCGTTATTTCCATGCTGAATTGTAAACCCTACCACAGCAGTAGCGCTATCTTCACCATGGTTGAACGTGATAACCGTTCCAAGCGATTCCGCATCAATTATGGTAGAAGTAATATATGTAGTATCACCCGCGGTCAAATATAACGATCCCAACATCACTCTATGCCCGTTAAAATTTAGTTGCTCAAGGTAGATTCCCGGCTGCACCAGCACCGTATCACCATTGACACTGGCGTTGATGCCGGCCTGAATGGTTGAATATTGGTTGGGCACATTGATGATGGTTGCGGTTGCCAAGGAGCATACCGCAAGCTGTATCAGCGCTATTAGTGAAGCTATCCTACCCATACATCCACCTCTTGGTTTGGCGGTTCGTCAGTCGGGCACAGCAGGTAAAACAATTGATGTCGGTATCGTTAATATATAATAGATTATAAGGTAGTCAATATATTTTTACATCCGTAGGGGCGGACCCGCGTGTCCGCCCAAACCGACCGGACAGCCCATAAAATCTTCTCTGCAACCCCAAAGTCGCACTTAAACCTGCCGATAAGGTCAGAAGGAAGGGATTTCGATTATGCTGACCAAAAAAATACTGATCGTTGACGACAACCCCAATATGTCGGTATTGCTCTCCGACATTCTGGAGATTTTCGATTTCGAGGGCCTTCATGCCGCTGACGGCGACGAGGCGCTGGACAAGCTTCGCCGTGACAAATACGATATGGTCTTCACCGACCTGCGCATGCCCAAAATGGATGGCCTCGATCTGCTTAAGGCAATCAAATCGGAGCATCCCGGGATGCCTGTGGTAGTGGTTACCGGTTACTCAGTGGCTGAAACGCGCGACGAGGTCTTGTCCGAGAAAGCCGACGGTTTCCTTAGTAAGCCATATAAGGTCAATGACA
>DOTU01000286.1 GCA_003520965.1 Candidatus Zixiibacteriota bacterium | reverse complement strand
TGTGAAAATAATATTTACATCGCGCCATTTCAGATTTATAATTCGGATAGTTGAATTTAGTGTTAAATAAGCAAACTAAAGGCAGGCATTATGAATCTACGGTTTTTGGGGAATACGGGAATCAAGGTTTCGGAAATATGCCTTGGCACGATGACATTCGGCGGACAGGGGTTCTGGGAGAATATCGGCAAGGTCGATCAGCAAGGAGCCAACAAGCTGGTTGCGATGGCGCTTGAAGCAGGCGTTAACTTTTTCGATACAGCCGATGTTTACTCGCAAGGAATTTCGGAAGAAATACTCGGAAAGGCGCTGGGAGATCGACGCAAGGATATCATCCTGGCCACCAAGGTGCGCGGCAGAACCGGTCCCGGACCCAATGATCTCGGTCTTTCCCGACGACATATTATCGAGGGCTGTAACGCCAGCCTGCGACGACTGGGGACCGATTATATCGATCTTTACCAGGTGCATAGTTTCGATCCGGTCACTCCGCTTGAAGAGACACTTGATACCTTAAGCGATCTGATTCATCAAGGTAAAGTGCGCTATATCGGTTGTTCGAATTTTGCCGGCTGGCAGTTGATGAAAGCGTTAGCGATTTCTACCGCGAACGGATTAGAGCGTTTTGTAACGCTGCAAGCTTATTATTCGCTGGTGGGCCGCGATCTTGAGCTTGATCTCGTTCCGCTCTGTCAGGATCAAAAACTTGGTATCCTTCCCTGGAGCCCATTAGCAGGCGGATTTTTAACAGGCAAGTTCCGTCGCGGACAAAAGCCACCTGCGGGAGCCAGGCGGAGCGCCTCGGAATCACAATTCATAAAATTCGACGAAAATATGGGGTATGCGGTAATAGATGAGCTTGAAAAGATTGCCGAAGCTCATAACGCATCAATAGCCCAGGCGGCGCTGAATTATCTGCTTCGCAAACCAGCCGTTACTTCGGTAATTATCGGAGCCAGAAATCCCGATCAGCTTTCGGATAACCTCAAAGCCGGCGATTGGGAAATGACAACTGAGGAAATTGCGTGCCTAGATGAATTAAGCAAGCCTCCGCGCCTTTATCCTCATTGGTTTCTGGAATCGGGAAGGCAAAACAGATAGGCGTATTATAATCAGATATTTTGGATAGCGGTTTCGCCATCTTTGCGCTCGGTGCCCAGGATTATCCCAATCGGCTTTAAAGGTTCGATATGATCGCAGATAACCTTGATAGCGGCCGTAATAGGGATTGCCAGAAACAGGCCGATCCCACCCCAGATCCAGCCCCAATAAATAACCGATATAAGCGATGTAACTGTGTTAAGATCGACTGACGTAGTCGTAAGTTTGGGGGTGATATAATTTCCTTCAATTGTCTGCAATACGAGAAAAAACAGAGCGACATAGACCATTTGCAGGATGGAGTTATGCTGTATCCCGGTCACGATAATTGGAGGAATCGCCCCCGCGATCGAACCGATATAAGGGATAATATTAAGCAAACCCGCCAGTGGCCCCCAAACATAAGCATATTGCACGTCGAAAATTAAGAGCCCAACCGTAATGATGATCGATAGGCCAACGAAAACGTAGAATCTGACTTGAAGATATCCCTTGATCTGAGTAGTAATTTCCTGTAGAATTTTTCCCGCTTCCTCTTCATGCGTACCGCCGAAAACGCGCTTAAATTTCCTCTTGAACAAATCGGCCTCAAGCAGCATGAACAGAGCCAGGAAAAATACTAAAACCAGCCCGACAATGGCATTGGTAATCGAAGAGGCTCCCTTGAGTAGAAATTTGCCCAGAGTGCCAACCTTGTCGGCATCTACAGACATATTGCCAGAGTTCTTCAGGAAAGTGGGAAGTTTCTCGAAAAGCTCCATTGCTCGGACATTCCAGTTTTGAATTTCCGCTTGAATCTTGTCTTTATATTGAGGCAAGGTCGAGGCCAGATCGGTTATTTCGCCGATTAAATAGTATGATATTAGAACGAATATCCCAACCACAATGATCATGACAATTAAAACCGCCGCCCAGTGTGGTATTTTTAAGCGTTTCAATAAATTAACGACAGGTAAAAGCAGATAGGTAAGGGCCGCTGCGAGCGCTATGGGTATAAGAATTGGTGCGGCAAAATGTAAAAGGGCTGTCGCGGCAGCGATCACCAGGATCGGCAGAGCAATAAACTTAAGGGTTAGTTCTTCAGAATCGGTTTTTTCGGTTTTCACGTCAGCCATAACTTTACTTTGCCATCTTGATTATGCTGTTCCTAGTTTTCTCGCTGAGCTTATCATACAATAGAAAGGTCTCATCCGCAATTATCTTTTTAAGATCGTCGATTGATGAAATTCCCAAATCTTTTATCATGGCTCTGATGATTTTAATGTTAACACCCGGAATGCCAAGCAGCGGCCTGAGCGAAGCGAATCCGGTTTGCCGCCATTTTTCCGAAGTGTTAAATGTACCCTTCTCCCCTGTTTCGCTGATTTTCCCGGCGATAGCTTTCCCTATTCCGGGGATTTGCTGAAGCTTTTCCGGAGGCAGGGTCGCGATATTTTCCTTGGTGGCAGATATGACTTCACTAGCGTTACGATAAGCTCGTATCTTGAAATGATTCTCTCCGGCGATTTCCATAATGTCGGCCAGTTCATCAAATAAAGACGCTAATTCGGAGTTGGTCATTTCAAACCTAATAGCTTCTTAAATTCGGATTCATCAAGAACGGTCACGCCAAGTTTATTTGCTTTATCCAACTTGCTTCCCGGATCGGCTCCGGCCACGACATAATCGGTTTTTTGGGAAACTGACGATGTAACTTTGCCGCCGAGTTTTTCGATCTCCTTTTGGGCCTCGCTTCGGGAACAGCTATCCAGGGCACCGGTGAGAACAAATGTTTTACCGGTCAGCGGGCCATGCTTATTTTCGCTAATCATCACCGGGAATTCAACGCCATATTTCTTAAGCTTATTTATTACGGCAACGTTGTATTCATCCCTAAAAAATGTGTGAATAGAATGCGCCAAGATGGGGCCGATACCTTTGATATCGTTTATTTCTTCTTCGCTGGCCTTCATAAGGCGCTCTATCGAAGTAAATTGTTCGGTCAAAAGATAAGCCGTGGTCTCCCCCACGCCGGGTATGCCCAGAGCATAAATGATTCTTGGCAATTCACGCTTTTTTGAATTCTCCAGTGCTGTTTCGAGATTGGTAAACGATTTTTCGCCCATGCGATCGATCTGAAGAATCTCCTCGCGTTTCGAAGGTAAAAGGTAAAGATCGGAAATATCTTTGATGAATCCCTTTTCGACAAATAGTTCGATTGTACGATAACCCAGGCCCTCGATATCCATAGCAGATCTGGAACCAAAGTGGGTAATCTTTTCGGTAATCTGAGCGGGGCAGTAAAGGGATGAGCAACGCACGGCAACTTCGCCTTCTACCCGCTGCACGGGAGAGCCGCACTCGGGGCATTTCAGGGGCATAGTAAACTTTTTCTCATGGCCCGAGCGCTTTTCGGTGATGACTTTGACCACGGCTGGTATAACATCGCCGGCCCGCTGAATGATCACTGTATCCCCAACCCGGATATCCTTGCGCTCAACCTCTTGCTCGTTGTGCAACGTAGCTCGGGAAACGGTGACGCCGCCAACCTCCACCGGTTTGAGATAGGCAACGGGAGTCAGAATTCCGGTACGTCCGACCTGTACCTTGATATCCTCTATAATCGTGGTGCGCTGAATGGCCGGGAATTTCCAGGCAATCGCCCAGCGCGGCGAACGAGACAGTATGCCCGCCGCCGCCTGCTGGCGGTAAGAATCAACTTTGATGACGATGCCATCGATATCATAAGGCAGTGAATCTCTCTTGGAGAGAATGTCTTCATAGTAGCTCTCCACGCCATCAGTTGCTTCAGAGCTTTTTAGAAACTCGCTGACCTGAAAACCAACCGACTTAAGGTATTTCATGGTTTCGTGATGCCCGTCAAACGAAATACCCTCAATTACCCCAATACCATAGGCGATGAAGCGAAGAGGTCTGCCAGCGGTGATACGTGAATCGAGTTGGCGAAGCGATCCGGCGGCCATGTTGCGAGGATTGGCAAATAGCTCCAAATTGGAGTCAAGGCGCTGTTTATTAAATTTCTCAAAATCGGCGTTATAAATAATGACTTCGCCGCGCACTTCTATTGTTTTTGGAAAATCATGTCCGCGAAGCTTGAGCGGTACAGTTCGCACCGTCTTGAGATTTTCGGTAACAACCTCCCCGGTGAAACCGTCACCGCGAGTAGCGCCGATTTCGAGCAATCCGTTTTTGTATATTAACGTAACAGCCAAACCGTCATATTTGGGCTCGATACTGTATTCAATCTTCCCGGTTCCGGCCAATAATCCTTTGACGCGAGTATTGAATTCCCGAAACTCCTCGCTGGTGGTGCATTTGCCGAGTGATAGCATGGGAATAATATGCTTGCAGGTGGGGAATTTGGTGACCGGAGCGGCGCCAACTCTTTGGGTAGGAGAGTCGGGAGTACGAAGCTCCGGATGCTCGGCCTCAAGACGGGAAAGCTCGTCGAAAAGGTCATCGTAGTCGGCGTCAGAAATTTCAGGTTTATCGAGAACGTAATAGAGGTAGTTGTGATGCTCTAACTGTTCACGGAGTTCCTGGGCACGCTTTTTGGGATTGGTATTCATATATTCTATTATATTATGATATGGTTTTGATGTCAATTCTATCGGGGATATTATTAAAGATGGATTTAAACACGTCAGGTCAGGCGACCTGAAGCCACTCCAAAGCAGTATTGAAGTCAATTCGATCGGGGGACATAATAATGTCGGGTTTCTCATCCCGCTAAGAGCGGGATTCGGAACTCAACCTACCTCATCCACTTTTTCAGGACGGAGATCTGGCTTTTAATTTCGAATAATATTTCTTGAGCGCCGCGTTTGATGGCGAATGCAGTTTGGCCATAGCAGTCAGGCGGGCTACATCAGCATGAGAGATTTTGACTGCCGGCCCAACCATTGTCTGCACAGGAAATTTGTTGATGAGATTTAGAGTTGCCCGCGCAAGTAAAACCGGGACGGCAAGAAACATCCGGACTCCTTTGAGCCGCTCCGGGATGAAGGTTGTGTATTCGATGGCATCATCAAGATGGTGGCCAGACATTTCTGTTAGCTCGCGCACAAAATCCGTGAGCGGTGCCTCATATTTTATATCGCTTAAGAGATCGGGAGTAAGGCTATACTTTGTCATAATATCTTTGGGCAGAAAAACGACGCCTCGCGCCATGTCGCCGGGGACATCCTTGATAGTGTTGACCTTTTGAAGACCGAGGCCGAATGAATCGCAGAGACGAAGCATCCCATCAGCGGCATTGGTATCAAATCGATATTCGGATATGAATAGCTCGGTCAGCATGTGACCGACAGTACCAGCGACATAATAGCAGTAGCGATCCCATTGAGCAACATTGTCTATGGCCACTATTTGATTATCGTGGCGGGCGGTTATTTGGGAGAATTCAGCCATGCCAAATGCCATCTCCCCTGCCCAGTGATAGATGATCTTTCTTTTCTCATCAGGAAGCTCGGCCAGGACATCGAATAGTTTCAAGCTTTCAACAAGGAGACGGTGATCGTGACCATGCTCAGGATTAATGCCTTGATACAAAGGGGTGAGATCGTTAGGAGATGTTTTGGCCCCATCAGCGGCAGATAAAAGGAGTTTGTTTAGATGCATAAGGCGAATCCGTTTATCGTCCGGCTGGATGTGCGGGGAATCCTCGATGGTATCAGCAACACGGCAGAGAAGATAAGCCGTGAAGACCGGATGCCTCAGCTCCATCGGTAGAAATTTGATGGCCAGAGCAAAGGTTCGGCTGACCCTGGGAATGAATTCGTTGACGAATTGTTTGTTTGCCTTATCAGTCATTGTTTTAATCTATCAATTTAGGGACAACAAATCTACAGGGAATATCTGAAATTCCAATTGTTATATTTTATGAAAAGTCGGTTTTGATAAGGGGGTTTGAAAATTTACGCGGTTTTCCTTTCTAATCTATTGTTTATTGTTAAGCCCTCAGGTCGCAGGCGACCTGCGCTACGACTGCCCGAATGTCGGCAGATAAACTGCCGACCTACATTGTCGGATCGTCGGGAGCAAGCTCCCGACCTACTACGGGAATGTCAAAACGCTAAGGGGTTTTGACCTACTATTTTGT
>DOTU01000179.1 GCA_003520965.1 Candidatus Zixiibacteriota bacterium | reverse complement strand
ATGGGTGAGGAGGATATCGCTATCGTGCCGGATTTTGATATTCCTCAAAATCTGATCAACCAGGATTCGCGCGAACTTCGTTTTTACAACGAAACCACCACCGATGATCACGGAGTACATGTAGTGGGTTTCACTAATATGGGCGGCCACGACTGGTATTTGGTGAAGGATTCATCAAGAAGGCTGGCCCAGGGCAAATTCGAGGGGTATGTCTTCTACAGTGACGATTACATCCGTCTTAAGATGCTAACATTTCTGGTTCACAAGGACGCCCTGGAAAAGGCGCTGGGGAAAAAGATATAACGGACCAGGTACTTTGGCGGGCATGCATATTCATTATTATAGATAGCTAAGGCAAGGTCCACCTTTAAGCGGGCGGCTCCTTAATTCACATCATTAAGTAGAGTTTATTTAAATTCCGCGTGGGAACTTATATGCCAAATTTATAATTATAGTTGCCATATTAATTGGTATACATATATTTTGGGTTCAAAACAAATTGTTGGGGACTAATAATGGCACCAAAAAAACAGGACGATATCGGGCAAATCATAAACTCTATTCGAGGCATAAACTATATCCTTCAGCGGCAGTCGAAAGAGCTTATGAAATCTCTGAAAATTACTGGCCCTCAGCTCGGCGCGCTGCGATTGGTTTCGCGTTATCCCAATATTTCCCTGAGGGAGCTTAGCGAGCGAATGTATCTTCATGTCAGTACGGTCTGCGGAATAATAGATAGATTGGAAACTGCCGGATATTTAACCCGTTGTCGAAACGATGAAGATCGGCGCTCGATCAATATCTCATTAACCGATAAGGGTATAAGGGCGGTCAAAACGGCTCCATTAACCGGTTTTAGCAATATGTTTCACGATCTTCAGAAGCTGCCCGCCCCGTCGGTGCGAAAGATTCGAAGGGCGATGGAGCATCTAACGAAGATGATGAATATAGAAATAAATGATATGAGGCATATCTCATAGGGCGGCTTGTCTGCCATATAGACTAATGAAAGGATCGAATAGATGAGCGAGAGAGTTATTCTTGATGGGGCTGATCATCCCGGAATCGCTGAAAGTAGTATCAAATGGTGGCAGCGCAAGCGCGTATTGATACCACTTCTGATTCTACTTCTGGCGGCGGTTGCAGTCGCCTATTATTGGTATGCCTACGTAAGAGGATTTGCTTCTACCGATGATGCCTTTATCGATGCCGATAATGTGACCATCAGCTCAAAGATTCTGGGACGTATCGCTGAGCTTGGGGCCGACGAAGGAGATACGGTAACTCAGGATCAGGTTCTGGTCCGTCTTGACGATAGCGATTTGCATGCCCAGGAAACCCAGGCCCAGGCCAATCTCAATTTTGCTGTTAAAAATGCGGCCTTGGCCCAAGTCAATTTGGATAAAGCGCAGTCTGATTTTAACCGCGCCGATGAGCAGTATAAAGGTAATGCCATAACTCGCGAGCAGTACGATCATGCCCAACAAGCGGTTCAAACTGCCCAAGCCCAAAACAACGCTACTCAAGCACAAATAGCCACGGCGCAAGCCCAACTTGGCGTGGTTGAAACACAATTACTAAATACCGAAATCAAGGCTCCATTCAGAGGCGTTGTTGCAAAAAGATGGCTTCTTGCAGGCGACGTGGTCCAAGCCGCCCAACCGATATTAACTATCTATAGCCTGGAGGGTAGCTGGGTTACCGCTTACTTTGAGGAGACGAAAATACAATCTATCAAGCCTGGCGATGCTGTGGAAATTTCCGTTGATGCTTATTCCGGTCACAAATTCGAAGGCAAGGTTACCCAGATTGGAAGCACGGCGGCCTCGCAGTTTTCGCTTATCCCGCCCAACAATGCCTCGGGGAATTTTACCAAGGTCACCCAACGTATCCCGGTAAAAATCGGGTTAATTAATCAAGGGCAGAGCAATATGCCTCTGCGCGCCGGGATGTCGGTCGAGATCAAAATTAATGTCAGGGAGAAATAAAGAGGAATGACTCCGGAGCGGCCTGGCATATTGAGAAAGTTATCTGATCTCCTTCCGAGGGTCGATACCAACACCGATTATTACCGTTGGCTGGTAATGGCGGCTGTTATGATTGCCACATTTATGGCAGTGCTCGACGCCACCATTGTCAATGTCGCTCTCTCAAAACTGATGTCGACTTTCGGGGTCTCGGTCGATCGCGTGGAGTGGGTCCTGACCGCTTATCTTCTAATCTTTGCGGTCATGCTTCCCACCTCGGGCTGGCTAGCCGATCACTATGGCTACAAACGTCTTTTTGTACTCAGTCTTTTTCTATTCACCGCCGGATCATTTCTGTGTAGCCTTTCCTGGTCCTTGAGCGTTCTGATATTTTTCCGCCTTATACAAGGAGCCGGGGCGGGGATTCTAATGCCGGTGGGTATGGCAATTATCACCCGAGAGTTTCCGCCGGAAAAAAGAGGTGTTGCTTTAGGTTTTTGGTCGATCTCGGCCTCGGCTTCGGTTTCGTTGGGGCCAACTCTCGGCGGTTATTTGATAGACCGTTTTTCCTGGCACACCATCTTTGATATAAACGTTCCGGTTGGGATTGTGGCGATGATTGCGGCTATCATCATTATCAGGGAGCATAAATCTGATGATGTCAGGGTTTTTGATCTCCTCGGCTTTGTCTCCCTGACGGCATTTCTTACGGCACTTCTTCTGGCTCTGGCTAACGGCAACTCTTCCTGGAATACCGGAGGCTGGACATCGAACTACATCCTCACCTGCTTTGCGATAGCATTGGTGGGGTTGGTAATATTTATTATTACCGAGGTTTCCGTCGAGCATCCCTTAATCGAAATCGATCTGTTTAAAAATTTGGATTTTGCGGTAAGCAATACCGCCATGTTTCTATTCGGTTTAGGGATGTTCGGCAGCACATTTCTCTTGCCAATTTATCTGCAAAACTCCTTGGGATATACCCCCCTTCAGGCGGGGCTTGTCTTTTTGCCGGTGGGTATCCTTCAGGGCATCTCAGCGCCGTTTGCGGGATATTTCGCCGACAAGTATAGCGCCAAAGCGCCGGCTATCCTGGGATTATTTTTAATGGCCATAACCTTTTTTCAATACAGCACCCTTTCCTATCTTACGGAAAGGCACGGTATCATGCTACCCCTGTATATAAGAGGAATTGCCATGGGCCTGATATTCTCACCGGTAACAACTATGGCTATCATGGAAATACCTAATAGGAAGATAGCTCAGGCTTCTGGTTTGATCAATGTTATCCGGCAGATCGGGGGCAGTTTCGGAGTAGCAACATTTGGGACCCTGCTTACCAGGCGGACGATCTTTCATGCGACGACTTATGGCGAGCAACTGAATTCGGGATCCGATGCATTTAAGGCAACAATGCTGCGCTTGCAACATTATGCAATTGACGCATCAGGCGGAACAACGGGTCAGGCATCGAGCAAGGCTAAGGTGCTCCTCTATTCGTTTGTGCAAAAGCAGGCTTTTATTCAGGGGGTTGATGATGTTTTCTATGTTGCCGGCATCATTATATTATTAAGCATAATACCGGTGTTCTTCATTCGGGTTCATAAGCGTAATAACCGTGCACCCGGTGAAAAACTGGTGGCTGTGGATTAGCATTCGAAAGGTAATTCTATGTTTGTGCGAATTAGTGCAGCTTTGATTTGGCTATTGGCCAGTTATGCGTCGGCTCAAGTAATTTCATCGGATTCGCTCACGCTGGGTCAGGCGATACAGATGGTTATAGAAAACCATCCGGCGATTCTACAGGCCGAGCAGGGAATCGCCTCTTCCGAGGCCCAGATTACGCAGAGCCAAAGCGCTTTTTATCCTCAAATTTCCGGGCTTGGCACGTACGCCTATGTCGGGCCGGTACCTCAATTTGATTTCCCGGGCTTCGGGAAGGTAGAATTGGCCGTACACAATAATTATGATTTTCATGTCGGACTGCAGCAACAGCTTTTCGATTTCGGAAGAAGGTCAACGGCGTTGGAGCTGGCTAAGTTCGGACGTAATTCGGCTGCTGAGGTAGTAGAGGCGGCCAAGGCTGGGCTGGCCTATCAAACAGTTGAGACATTTTATGCTATTTTATTTTTACTGGAAAATATCTCCGTTATAGACGAACAGATAACCACCCTGAATGAACATCTAACGATTACGCAAAAAAGGTTACAGGCTGGCACCGTCACGGATTTCGAGATTTTAACCACTGATGTCAGAATCGCCAATCTCCAGAGTCAGCGGACAGATATTGTCAACGCTCTGGAAAATCAAGAGACAATCTTTCGCCAGCTAACCGGACTGGCTCAAAACGCCTCAGTTATTTTAAAAGGTAATTTTGTAACTTCGCCTGTTAGTCTAAATTCCGATTCGCTTATCTCGCTTGCTTTGTCGCAGGTTCCAGACATGAAACTTTCCAAGTATGCGGAAACATCCGCGCAAATTCAGTCGCGATTGGCATCATTAAGCGACAGGCCCTCTCTTGGGGCTAATCTGTTGTTCGGATTTAAAAACGGCTATGAGCCTAACCTAAAAACAATAAAGGCCAACTGGGCCGCAGGCGCCCAGATCAATGTGCCTATATTTAACGGTTTTCTGACGCGAGGAAAACAAAACCAGGCGCGGGCTAATCTGAACGCCGCTCAACTACATACGCAAGATATCGAAAGGCGAATTATTTCAGCAGTCGATCAAGCCATATCGGGGGTTGAGGCTAGCGAGCTTAAGCTTGGCAGCGCCGAGCCGCAAGTGACCCAGGCCGAGCAGGCAATGTCCCTGGCCCGCATTCGGTACAGCGCCGGTACTGCAACGAATCTCGATCTCTTGGATGCCGAAACCGCATTGGCCAATTCCCGTCTGATTCGCCTTCGTGCGCAGTACGAGCTTGTCCGAAACCGTTACGCTTTAGAGCGCGCGGTGGGTACAAAGTTTTGGGAGGAGTAATACTGCTTTACGATGATACTCCCGGCCCGCGGGTTCCGCCTTTCGCTCCAAGGGAGCGAAAGTAGGAAATCCAGCCTAATGATAGTTATGCCTCATAATGTCGATGAAACGACTCATCCATTATGAGGCATAACGTTAATTGTTGGATTTCCGCCCAAATGGGTGCGGAACCCGCGGGCCACGACATCGCGCCAGAACAGATCATTCTAAGAGCCTGCTGATAGAACATTACTGGGTTCAATTCGACAGTTCAGTTAAACTGTTCCGAACAACGCACAGCCGTAAGCCCCGACTATCTGGGGGTCGGATGGGACTATTACTGGTATCCCTAACGAATCCTCCATTAGTTTTCTGATACAAGGATTGAGCGCCGCTCCTCCCACGAATACCAGGTCCT
>DOTU01000026.1 GCA_003520965.1 Candidatus Zixiibacteriota bacterium | reverse complement strand
ACTCTGAGCTTGAAAAGTTTAAACCTCTTTCGCCAGGTTCGAGAGCTATAGATGGGCAAAATGGGATTGAGCCAGGCGAGATTACAAAGCTTGCCGCGGATATCGTGAAATCCGGAAAGGTCTCAGCATGAAGTTATACTGGCGGCTGTTAAGGTATTTAAGGCCGCATCGCAAGCATTTTATACTGGCAGTGATCTTCGGCGCCACTTTTGCCCTTTTAAGCGGTGTATCGCTCACCATGGTTGTGCCGTTTACGAAAATTATTTTCGAGATGAACGATGTTTCACTTCAAATGCAGCAGCAGCCGATCGAGTACTCCAAGCTTCTCCATCTCGATAAGGATACCATTGTTCGTATTATCGGAGGGACAACCAAGCCAGAGATTCTGGGACGATTCTGTATATTTCTGATTCTCATATTCTTGATAAAGAACATCTTCCTCTACGGCTGGAGCTATTTCATTGTCAGTGTTGAACAGGGGGTGGTACGCGATATTCGCGATGAGTTGTTTGCGCACTACCACAAGCTGCCGCTCGAGTTTTTCCACGGTCATTCGGCCGGGGAGCTAATCTCTCGAATCACCAACGATATCACTCTTGTTCGAGGCGCCGTTGCCAATGGGCTGTCGGATCTCATTAAAAATTTTCTTCAATCGATTGTATTCGTAGCGCTGGTCTTTATGGCCTCCTGGAAAATGGCAATTGCCACGATTCTTATCATGCCGCCATCGGTTGCGCTAATTAGCGTTTTCGGAAAAGCGATGCGCTCCAACTCCACCAAGACCCAGCGCGAAATGGCGGCGATTACAACTACTCTGCAGGAATCTGTTTCAGGTATTCGGGTGGTCAAGGCTTTTGCCATGGAGAGGTTCGAGATTTCGCGCTTTAAGAAGTTCGCCAATGATTATTTCCAAACCATGGTGCGCCTCACTCGCATCGGATCGCTTGCCATACCTCTTACCGAAATGCTGGGGGTCATTGCCGCCACAATCATACTCTGGTATGCAGGCAGCCAGATTCTCGCCGGTACCGGGTTGACCTCCGATAAGTTTTTTCTCTTTTTAATATCGGCATTCGCTCTGATGCAGCCTGTTAAGGTCTTAAGCCGCGTCAATATCGATATCCAGCAGGGTCTGGCCGCCGGGGCGCGGATATTCCAGGTGCTTGATACCCGGCCCAAAATCGAGGAGAAACCAAATCCAGTCATATTAACCAGGTTTAATGACGAAATAAGATTTGACCATGTCGGTTTCCACTACCCGGATGGTTCCTTTGTACTCGAGAATATCAATTTTGAAGTCAAAAAAGGGCAGATCGTAGCGCTGGTTGGACCGTCAGGCGGAGGTAAATCTACTATCGCCGATCTAATTCCGCGTTTTTACGATCCCACCTCAGGCTGTGTTATTATCGACGAGCATGATTTGAAAGACGTCGGAATCTCATCGCTGCGAAATTTACTTGGCATCGTTACACAGGAAACGATTCTTTTCAATGATACTGTTTACAACAATGTTGCTTACGGGCAGGCCGAAATCGGGCGAGAAGCGGTTGAGCGGGCCTTGGAGGCCGCCTGTGCTCTCGATTTTGTGCGCGAAATGCCGCAGGGCCTCGATACTATAATCGGAGATCGCGGGGTGAAACTCTCAGGTGGGCAGAGGCAACGATTGGCGATTGCCAGGGCGCTTCTAAAAGACCCGCCGATTTTGATCTTCGATGAAGCTACTTCGGCGCTTGATTCGGAATCGGAGCAGTTGATTACACAAGCTATATCGAACTTGTTAAGTGGCCGAACGGTGGTAATTATCGCCCATCGTCTTTCAACAATCAGAAGGGCCGATTTAATTTTGGTTGTTGATAACGGAAAGATTGTCGAAACTGGAGATCATACTGACCTCATTACCAAAAGCGGGCTTTATAAAAGACTCTATGATCTGCAATTTCAGGATACGGTGATATGATCCCTCCGCGAAAAGCCCTATTTATTCAGCTTCGCAGGATTGGCGATATACTGATGTGCACGCCGTCAATAAGGGCTTTTAAGAAACATTATCCGGATTGCCAGCTTGATTTTTTAACGGAATACCCGGATGTTCTTCAAGGAAATCCACATATCGGTTCCGTAATCGCGGTTGATCAAACATATAAGTTTAATTTCGCTTATCAATTCGGGTTGATTAGAAAAATTCACTCCCAAAGATACGATCTTATTGTCGATTTCCTCTCAAGCCCCAGAAGTGCGTATTATTCATTTCTGAGCGGAGCCGTGACAAGATTGAGTTACGGTATTGGACATCGAAGATGGGCTTACAACTTGATACCTCAAAAATCGGATGAGCCGGTATACTCCGCTCTGGATAAGCTTCGGCTTTTAGAGGCGATTGATATCCAGCACGATGGATTGAAATTGGAATTCTATCCAAGCGATAAGGATAGAGAGGTAGCGGCGGGCCTGCTCAAATCAGTTGAGGGGAGGCCGCTGATTACGCTCTCGCCCGTTTCGCGTCGCGCTTATCGCCGGTGGCCGCTCGAAAATTATGCCCGGTTGGCTGAGTTAATTGAGATAAAATTAGGGGCGGCTGTAGTAATAATAGTCGGGCCGGGGGAAAGCGAGGCTGCCAATAA
>DOTU01000250.1 GCA_003520965.1 Candidatus Zixiibacteriota bacterium | reverse complement strand
GGGGCCAATAGCTCGGTTAGGACGCGACCCGGACTGAGCGGCGTAGTAAATCCGAGAAGCTCACCGGTGGTATGAGCGATATCTCGAATTGAGGCTCTGGGCGTGTTCATGTGAATACCGGGCATAATATCCGGCCCGATGGCCCATAACATCACATGGCGGCAGCCGAAACAACTATCACCGTGATTGCGGAATCCGCCGTGGGCATCGTCATGACGGCCGTGGTCGTTAGTGACAATCATGGTGGTTTTGTTTTGCAGAATAGAATCTGCCTGAATATTTATCCATATCTGATCAACCAGCGAATCGGCCTGGCGAATTTTAGCGATATAATCGGCCCAGACTCCGCTATGGCCGGCATGGTCGGTATCGGGAAGGTAGATATAGCTTACCACCGGGTGGTCACGATGCAAGACTACTATCGATGAATCGAAATCGGCCTGGTTATTATTATCAGAGACAGAAGGCTGGACCATGTGGGGCCAGTAGGACGGACCGTAGCCGGGATAGAATGACGGCTGCCAGGTGCTGGAGCCGTAATCGGGAGTGACATAGATTGTCTTCTCAATCGGCAGGCCCAGATCGTGACGGGCGTACTCCCAAACCGTCGGATAGCGGCAGAATTGGATGGCGTTTCCCAAATAAGTTGTATCCTGAAGTGGCCAGAATCGTCCCATCCAGGTGGCGGGGATAGCAAAATTGGTTACGGTGATGCTATCGTTGAAAGCTGAATCCTGCACGGCGCCCAGTTGCGATAAGGCCCACATACGAGGAGCGTAGGTGTGGGTGGAGTCGCCCAGGCTTTCGGTGTAACGGACCCCATCGATGAGGACGACGACGACGTGCTGGGTTTGGTAGGCGGAGGCGATTTGTGCCAGGAAGATTGTCAGAATTGTGGTGCAAAGTAAGCGCATGATGACTCCCGGAAGAGGGTGGTGAATACCCCAAAGACTAACTATTAATAATATAGGCCGTTCACAACGTTTAGCAAGGAATAAAGAGGATGGTCCTTTGCGGCATTCGTCGGAAAATTGGCCATACGGATGCGCGTTAACTTCAATTCAAAACGGGATTGACTCTATAAATCGAAATGCTATTTTAATGGGTAAGGTCAGGAATATTATCGAATGGAGGTTACGTGAGATTTGTGATTGGCATTCTGTCGATTGTTACGGTTCTATCATCAAACGCTGTTTCCCAGGTGGTCAACGCTTATTCCGATTCAAGCGACTATTTTCAGCCGTCGGAAAGCGATACCAGCAACTCCGAACAGATTCATTACAATTTTGATTTTGGAGATTTTCGAAACGCCAATTGGGGAATGACAACAGGTCAGGTCATCTCCTCGGAGTCTTCGACTTACGATGAAGGGGCCGATGACCAATCCAAAGAGGCAGGGGAAGTTGAGCTCCGTTATATCACCCATTTCGCCGGCCATAAAGCTCATCTGTATTATGGATTTGAAGGGGACACATTAACCGAAGGCTGGTATGCTTT
The DNA here is from genome assembly GCA_003520965.1 of Candidatus Zixiibacteriota bacterium. Classification (GTDB taxonomy): domain Bacteria; phylum Zixibacteria; class MSB-5A5; order UBA10806; family UBA10806; genus UBA10806. The sequence continues at coordinate 1,917 of DOTU01000250.1, read as the reverse complement.
TGATCTCACCGATATAGAGGCGGATGGTCTCCTGAGAGTTTTTGATGAGATCAAACGATATGTCGATAATGGTTATTGGCCGGCGGATTACGATGATATGATCTGGAACGATGAAACTTATAAAGACGACCCGGATAATTGGGCTACGGCTATTGTATCGGGGGATGCGGGTAGAATGGCTAAATGGTATACCAAGGAAAGTACTCTTTCCCTGGAATTATTCACCAAAGACAAACTGACTTTCCTAACGCTTTTCTACCACGACATACGATTGGATAAATGAAGCAAAAATATAGTTAAGGGGGATGAGAAGTATCATCCTCATAAGAAATCTCGGCATAGTCGATTTATAAAAGTATCGGGATTATTAGTAAGGCAAATAATCCTTTAGCTGGAATGCTCACCTTATCCTAAGCTCGAATTTCCGCAAGACACGGTTATTCGGGTAATCAACGGCTATATATTTTCGATTATAATGTCTCAGATATTAGGTTGTCATCCTTCCCGTAAAAGAAATTTCCAAAACAAAGGGGATATCGATTTCCGCGAGCATTATCCCAAAGGCGATGGGATACCGGCAGAACTGGATATCATTTCCCAGATAGGTTGTATTTGGAAATCCCATAAAATCATCCCCCTTAAAATCGGGGTTGACTTTTAAGTCTCAGTTGCTAAATTACTTGTCTTTGGTGAAATATATTAAGGAGATAACGAGGGTTCGACAATGAAGAACATGAAGCCGGAAGATATAAAAGTCATATTGGCGACCGATTGCGGCTCGACCACTACCAAAGCCATTCTCATAGAATACCATGACGGCGAGTACCGTTTGATCGTTCGCGGCGAGGCCCCCACCACAGTGGAAGCCCCGTTCGAGGACGTGACTATGGGCGTGCTCAACTCTATCGGAGAAGTTGAGGAGCTTTCGGGCCGGAAGATATTGGACGAAAACGATAAAATTATCAGCCCAGCCAGAGACAAGGACGGTAAGAAGATCGGCACAGATATTTACGTGTCTACATCCTCAGCCGGAGGCGGCTTGCAAATGATGGTGGCCGGGGTGGTCAAATCGATGACCGCCGAATCAGCTGAGCGGGCCGCATTGGGCGCCGGGGCAATCGTGATGGATACGATCGCATCCAATGATAAGCGTCTCCCGCACCAGCAGATTGAGCGTATCAGGCATCTTCGCCCGGATATGATCCTTCTGTCCGGCGGAATCGATGGCGGCACCACGACACACGTAGTGGAGTTGGCCGAGCTTATCTCCGCGGCTGATCCCAAGCCTCGGTTGGGAAGCGGCTATAATCTTCCAGTAATTTATGCCGGTAATACAGACGCCCGTCAGGCGGTCAAGGATTGTCTTGATAAAAAGGTAGCTCTTACTATTGTCGATAATCTTCGTCCGGTCCTGGAACGCGAAAACCTCCTCCCCGCGCGTGAGGAGATCCACGAGCTCTTTATGGAGCACGTTATGGCCCAGGCGCCAGGCTATCGTAAACTTATGGATTGGACCGATGCCCCGATCATGCCGACACCAGGCGCGGTGGGACTAATCATCAAACGCGTAGCTGATGAGATGAAGATCGAGGCGGTTGGTGTAGATATCGGCGGAGCTACTACGGACGTTTTCTCGGTATTCCGTCCCGAAGGCAAGCCGGAGGGTATTTTCAATAGAACGGTTTCGGCCAACCTGGGAATGAGTTATTCGGTTTCCAACGTGTTCGCCGAGGCGACGCTGCCCAACGTCATGCGCTGGGTACCGTTTGATATGGACGAGCGCGATCTGAGAAACCGCGTGAAGAACAAAATGATTCGTCCTACAACTATCCCGCAGATGCTCGAAGAGTTGATATTCGAACAGGCGATTGCCAAAGAGGCCCTGCGGCTGGCGTTCATACAGCATAAATCGTTTGC
>DOTU01000281.1:6001-6560 GCA_003520965.1 Candidatus Zixiibacteriota bacterium | reverse complement strand
TTGGAGCACGCAACTAATTACGGGATGACAACTTAACTGCCATTAGGCGTTATCGAATTGTTTTTGATTATCAGCATTCCCTCTAAGGTATATAGCCCGGAAATCAATCTATCGCTCATAGCCGTTTAATGACAAGCATATTTGCACCGATAAATATGATATGGAAAGATTAAGCAGAATACCCCACTCAACGGGGGACTATTATCGTGCAACAGAATAGTCAATGGCCAATTATGGGATTTGTGAATGACACGAATTATTTCCCGAAATATTACAAGATATCGGCGAACTTATTTCCGCTATTCAACTGACATCCGGCGAGGTTAGTTTGATATCGACTATTACTTCTTCCTTGAATACTCGTCACTATATGATCGTAACCGCGATATTTGATGGCCGTGTTAAAGCAATTGCAGAAAAGCAAATGTTATTTCAAATCAGACTGCCTGAAGAGGTGGTATTTTAATGGGTCGCCTGAATACTCAAACTAAGCTTCTTTTATTAATAGGACCTATTTTCCTGATGCTCATTTTTGGCTTGTTTTTCTTATATCGCTCAG
>DOTU01000281.1:0-5637 GCA_003520965.1 Candidatus Zixiibacteriota bacterium | reverse complement strand
GATTATTCATACTGGGATGAAATGGTGTCGTTTGTCGGGACTGCCGATAGTGCCTGGGGATATGAAAATATCCAAGCGAGCCTGACCACATATCACGCAGATATGGCTTTGGTATTTAAATCCAACGGGGAAAAAATCTATCTTGCTATTAATCCGGATATAAAAGCATTAGTGCCAGATAGCGAATTAGAAAATAAAATCAATGAATCTCTAAGCCTCAATCTATTTAATCACTATTTCGTACAGACGGAGAGCGGCCTGCTTGAAATCCGTACGGCCCCAATCCAGCCAAGCTCTGACCTTGAGCGGGCATCTCTTCCTCAAGGTTTCTTTGTGACCGGTAAGATATGGAATCGCGCTTATCTTGCCAAAATTGAACGGGTGGTACAGGCAGAAATTTCCATCATCGAGCCAGCGAAGAATGCCCTTCCAGCTGATATCAATGATAATTCAAAGACTCCCGGGGTTTTTACTTTTTATTATAATCTACTCGATTTAAATGACCGGCCAATCGCCAGGTTGGCCTGCAAGGCAGAATCTCCGCTTTATAACGTTCTGTTAGCGGCGGATCATGAGCGCATGATTTACTTCGGAATATCTTTATTGGCAATCATGCTCATCTTGGCATTCTCGGTGCGAAAATGGGTTAGTATGCCATTGAGAAATGTAATGATCGGCCTCCAAAACGTTAATCAAACCCCATTAAATCAAATTCGAGGAAAGGGCGCCGAGTTTGATAAAATAGAAAAACTTGTGGCTTCCTTTTTCGAACAGAAAGCAAAGCTTGAAACTGAGATATATCAAAAAAATCAGGCTGAACAAGCGCTTCAAGAAAGAGAGGGCCTACTACGTGCCACCTTGGAATCCACAAATGATGGAATTTTGGTAGTAGATAATAATGGAAAGGTCACTCACTGGAATGTAAGATTCATCGAATTATGGCGGATCCCGTTAGATATTGCAGATACTAAAGATGATGATAAATTAATTAATTTCGTGCTCTGCCAACTGACTAATCCAGACGCATTCTTGTCAAAAGTGCGGGATCTATATGCCTGTTCAGATATCTCTTTCGACACTTTATCTTTTCTTGACGGTAGGGTATTCGAAAGATATTCCTGTCCCCTGACTCAAGCGGAAAACATTCGCGGTCGAGTTTGGAGCTTCAGGGATATTACTCAGCGAAAAAATGCCGAAGATAAACTGCGGATTTTTCAGACCTTCGCGGATAGCGCGGGACAAGGTATCGGGCTTACAGATTTATCGGGCTCGATTACTTATTCAAATAATTCCTTTGTTAAGCTGCTTGAGGAGAAATCTGTTGAAGATATAGTCGGAAAAAAGGTAATAGAGTATTTTCCTGAAGATGTACGGAGTCATTTTAGAGAGAATATCCTGCCCACAGTAATGAAGGAAGGTCTTTGGGTTGGCGAGTTGCCTGCGATTTCAAAGACGGGCAATCGGCTTTCCATCATTCAAAATATTTTCCTTATCCGCACACCTGAAGGGCAGCCGATTTATTTTGGCAATGTTATCACGGATATTTCCGAATTGAAAAACGCCGAGGCAGCTTTACGTACAAGTGAGGAGCGCTTTCGACGCCTGGTTGAGGATCTCGGAGAAGGGGTAGTAATCGCGGATTTGGACGAGAACTTTAGTTATGTTAATCCGGCGGCAGAAAGGATATTCGGCATTTCCAATAAGCAAGTCGATGGAATAAACTTCTTTGACTTTCTTCCGGAAAGTCAAAAGTTAATCATTCTCTCAAATAATGAATTCCGCAAAAAAAGCATGACGACTACATACGAAATAGACATTCTTCGGACCGATGGTTCCAGGCGTTCGCTCATAATAACCGGTAGTCCTCTTTGGGGACCGGATAATCAGCTCGAGGGCACTCTGGGTGTCATACGTGATATAACTGAAATCAAACAGGCAGAAGTGCACAAACGCGAATTGGAAGAAAAGCTGGAAAGAGCCCAACGTATGGAATCCCTCGGGCTTTTAGCCGGAGGAGTTGCGCATGACCTGAATAACATACTTTGCCCTGTCGTTGGATATGCGGGGTTGCTCATGCGTGAGTTACCCGGTGATTCGAAAATGGCCACGAAAATCGGCAAAATGGCAAAGGCCGCTGAAGATGCCTCCGCGGTTATTCAGGATCTTCTCACTCTAGCCAGACGGGGCAGATATGAAATGCAACCGTTGGAAATAAACCAGGTGATTCGTCAATACCTCGAATCTGCTTCCTTCGAAAACCTGAAAGATCGAAATCCCAATATTACCATTTCAATCGATTTATCATCGACGACAGGAATAATGCTTGGTTCAGATTCGCATATAGCTAAAGTTATTATGAATCTTGTTACAAATGCCTTCGAAGCCATGCCGACCGGCGGAAAATTCACTATTGTGACCGAACGAGCGAACATTAATAGATTGTACAGTGGATTCCAGAATATTGATGAAGGCGAATATGTTATCGTCCGCGTAAAGGATACCGGCGCCGGGATTGCTGATGATGATATCGAAAAGATTTTTGAGCCATACTTTTCTAAAAAGAAAATGGGGCGAAGCGGCAGCGGATTAGGGTTATCAGTTGTATATGGTATCGTAAAGGATCACAAGGGCTACTATGACATCGTATCCAAAGTGGGAAAAGGCACAGAATTTATCCTGTACTTTCCCGCTTCAGAAGAAAAATTGGCCCCGGGTAAGATGGTAAAAAACGAAATAAAAGCAGGAAATGAAACAATCCTGATTGTTGACGATTCCCCTGAACAGAGGGAATTGGCAAGCGAAATACTTGCTAATCTTGGATATACGGTCCATACCGCCGAAAATGGGCATCAAGCCGTATTATTTATTTCCAAACAGTCAGTGGATTTAATCATTCTTGATATGATCATGGAACCCGATTTTGATGGCTTGGATACTTATCAAGAGATACTAAAAATCTGTCCGAATCAAAAGGCCTTAGTTGTCAGTGGATTTTCAGCAACTAACAGAGTACAGGAAATGCAGACCTTGGGGGCTGGTGGCTATGTCAAGAAACCGTATTCTCTAGGTGTTCTTGCCCAGGCAATTCGAAAAGAGCTTGACCAAAGGCCGGAGCCTGTAAAAATATGATACCCCGATTAACCTATTTGATTTGATTAACTAAGAGCAATCGCTTAGCGGTGTATTGCTGTTTTTACAAATCCTGTTGTCTATAAAATACTTATATATTTGACCTATTGGCCAACTATCGAGTGTGAGCCTCCCGCGATAGTGTAGAATCAAAAGCTTGCCGGTTCCTGTTTCGGCTATGAGACTTAAAGCGAACCGAACTTCACTTCCCCTGAACCCGTTCGCCTTCAATAGCGGAATGTGTTTTATTTAAAACTAGATTGCCTTAATTCGGGAATCTATTTACGTAACCCGCTTTCACGCTTTAGGTAGGCGTCCAATTCATTCATGTCGCTTTTTAGCAGGCACTTTATCATGGTAACGACTCCGGGTGAAACTTGTGACAATTTTTTCGCAATCTCGATACATCTATTCTCAAAATTATCATCCGATACAATATCGTCTACAAGGCCTAATTCATGAGCTTTGGCGGCTGGCAGCATATCATAGTTTAAAAGGATTTTTTTCGCTTTCAGCATGCCTATGTATCGGGGCAAGTAATAGCCGAGCGCCCCCTGCGTAAATCTCTCACACTTAAGATCCATAAAAGAAAAGGAACAGTTTTCGGACGCGATTCGATAATCGGCGGAAAGTATCGCCCCTAAAAACGTGCTAACGACAGTACCGCGAACGCCCGATACTACGATCTTGTCCGATCCATGCATCAGCCGTATGAATTGAATCAGCGCGTTCTCTTCACGTATCAGTTTTATTTCGGCATCGCTGCTTTTATTTGTCGATTTTTCAAATTGAATAAAATTGTCTTCTCCCAGCGTTGATTCGCCATTGACGATGAGCAGCACCTTAATATCTGGTATATTATATGCCTGACGTATTTTGCCGAAAAACACTTCCTTTAGCGGTAAGTTCGTCGCCATTTCAAAGACATTGCCCTTAATTTTAATGATGCCCACCGTCTGATCTATTTGAGTTTCAAGAAAATCACTCATAGATTCAAATGAATTTTCATTCGGGATAGTTCTCATACTGACCTCCAGTAAATCTTAATATCATTTACGGAAATATCAAATGATACATCCGCCGGCATTCTTATTTATCGCTTGCTAACACCCGCCGCTTCTGAATATCAATGCCATCGAATACTAATCTAACCAATATCATAGCGCAAAATAATGCACTTGTCAAATCATCCCCGATTCAATGGTCCCATATTATTCCTCAACCGGGAACTGGAGTATCAGCCAAAGGGTTTGTACAATTAATAATGATAATCATGTTCAACAAACACTCTCACGGAGGTACACTTGAAATCGATTACATCGAGATTCGCAATCCTTGCACTCATCCTCGTTACAATAACAGGGTGCGGTAAGGATAAAAAGTCAACCAGCCCCAATGGGGATGGTAACAACAACACAATTATATTTGTCGGTACCGTCAATGGCGCCAACGGCATTCTTAGTGGCTGGGTTTCGTTTTCGGTGAATGACACAGCGGTTACGGGAACATTCAAAATTGTTACGCCCGATACGGCAACTTATGCCCTGACCGGAATCTACGAAACAACTACAAAAGTCCTCGTCGCAACAGGCAGCGGTATTAATTTCGGCGGCGTTTATGATGGAACAAATCGCCTCGAAGGCGCTGTAACTGGTAACAGATTGGGCACATTCTTAGCAATCAAGGATGATAACAATACCGCTCTAGCCTTTTGCGGTACCTTTTCCGGTGACGACGATGGGGTATGGAACTTCACCATCGACGGAACCATCATTGCCGGGTCATACACAACAACGAGCGGCAATATGGGAGCGCTCGATGGTTCGATTTCAGGCACTACCATTACGGTTACCAATCCGGCCGGCGGCGGTTCGCTCGCTACAGGCACTCGAAGCGGCAACAATGCCTCAGGCACATGGGACGATGGCCAGGGAAACTCCGGATCCTGGATAGGTTACCGCACCAATTAATCAAGGCGCGAAAATAGCTTTGTATCAAGCCATAATTCAAAAGCCCGATCCTATTCGAATCGGGCTTTTTGATTTTACCTTCAATCGCTTAATCCGATTCCAAAGAAAAAATTATATCATTTAATGTTTAACAGTGATTTTACCAAAATTATACCAATTTTACTCAAGAATACTCATCCTATACCCTACTCCCGGTTCCGTAATAATCATTTGAGGGCGTGAGGGGTCTTTTTCGAGCTTATGACGAAGCTGGGCAACATAAATACGCAAATAATGGGTGTGCTCTATTGCCGAGATTCCCCAGATTTCTTTGAGGAGTTGGCGTTGGGTCATAAGCTTTCCGGCATTTTTAGCCAACAGGCTAAGCAAACGATATTCGGTGTCTGTTAGCCTGATTTCTTCTTTATTCAGCTTCACTACATGCGCGGCAAAATCAATTTCCAAAGAGCCGCTTATGAATATCGCCTCATCGTCAGCCGCCATTGATAATCGCAAAGCTACCCGAATCCTGGCCAGAAGCTCAGGGACACCGAAAGGC
>DOTU01000283.1 GCA_003520965.1 Candidatus Zixiibacteriota bacterium | reverse complement strand
CCGTATTGTCGAATAGTTTCACTATGTAGGTTTTATCCTTCTAATTCTGGCGAATGGAGAACAACTATGCTGGGTTGTCCAAGAATCATAACGAATATTGTTGGATTTATCTTATTGATGGCTGCCTTCTCAGGCGCGAATGCCCAATCTGATATTTATCTTCAGCAGATTACCACTATTCCAGTTCCTTATGACAACACTGAGATTACATCCATAACTTCCGTTGGTGATTTCAATGCAGATGGCTTCCCCGATTTAGCTCTTGGCACGCGGAATCTGTATTCTCCCCATTTTGAGGCGGTTTATCTTTATTTTGGCGGTGCAGATTTCGACTCCTTACCAGATTTGGTTATTACTGATGGTTCTGGTAACCAAACCCTGTGTCCCGGATATTCAACTGGCTTTGGTGAGAAAATTACATCTCTTGGCGACTATAATGGAGATGGGTTTGATGATTTCGCGGTTTCAGCTTGGGATATCTGCATAACCACATTAGAACAAGGTCGAATCTATATCTATTTTGGAGGCCCAAACCCTGACACCAGCGCAGATATTGTGGTAACCGGCTCTGGCAGTTATGCCAGGCTGGGAAGCTCTCTATCGAGTGGCGATTTCAATGGGGATGGCCTTAATGATTTGATTGTTTTAGGAGGGGATGTTTACTACGGTTATAATATCCAAATCTTTTTGGGTGGTAACCCTCCTGATAGTACACGCGATTGGTACTATCATGTTCAACCGTCCAATATATTTGATGTGATTGGGGGCTTTGATCCCAATGGTGATGGCCGCGATGAGTTCGGATGGATTAATAACTATGGCAATAATCCAAAAACCATATTTCTCGGAGGGGATACTTTAAGCCACCAGCCACTATATCCTAGTTTAGAATGGTATACCTTTCTAAACTTTGACTTCACGGGGGATGGGATAGATGATTTTATTAAATATATTTGGGGAAGTGGATATTATCTCTGTTTAGGAGGGGCTACGTTTGATACCATCTCAGATTATCCTATAAGTATGCTGGGAGCCTACCCTTTTATTTATCATTGGGACGGGCAGAATAATAAAATTATAGGCGATGATTCATATAATCATCGGTTGATCATGCATAATATTGGCATCCCTCCGGATACAACTCCCTATACCTATATACCTTATAGCTTCGATCATTTATCGAACAAACCATTGGATGCTGGCGATATGAATGGGGATAGCACTGGAGAATTGCTTTTTGTCTGTACAACTCCTGTTCAGCATGTAATGATTTTTACCATCGCCACAACCGGAATAGATGAGGATAACAGCAGCCTTCCCAGCGAGCCCGGCCTGCTCTCCGCCTACCCCAATCCCTTCAATTCCAGCACCACAATTAGCCTAACAGGCACTACCAGAGCCGATATTAATATTTTTGATATCACCGGCAGACGCGTAACCACACTCAAAACAGATGCGGGCAAAGCAATCTGGGATGCAGCAGGCTTTCCCTCAGGCTCATATTTTGCTCGCACTCAAGCCGGTCAGAATACACAAAGCATAAAACTGATATTGTTGAAATAACCTGTTAGCAGGGTGGCATGCTTTCCACGACCCCGATTTTATCGGGGTGGTAAGCATGCTGAATATATAACATTCTTATGGCGTCTTGTAGGGGCACAATTTATTGTGCCCACCTTTCCCTAACTTTTTTTATCCTTGCAAAAAATGCCTTAGGATGTCGTCCCGATTTGGATCGGACTTCCATCCTGAGGCATAACAAACAAAACCGGGCTTCTTTATATAGAAACCCGGCTTCTTATTTATTCTTCTTAACTCGCGACTCGAGACGCGTGACTCGCGACTATTTTTTATGCCCTTATCGCCTTCTGAATAATCTCCGGTTGCGCCCCTTTTTCGATCACCTCTTTGGTGATTATGCAGCGCTTGATATTCGTTTGCGATGGCAATTCATACATGATCTCGATCATGGACGATTCCATTATCGAGCGTAGCGCCCGCGCGCCGGTCTTGCGTTTGATCGCGATATCAACTATCGCATCGAGCGCCGCCGGATCGAATTCCAGCTCGATCCCCTCCATCTCGAAATATTTCTGATACTGTCTGATCAGCGCGTTTTTAGGCTCAACTAATATCCGAAGCAACGCGCTGCGATCCAAATCATGCAACGAGCAAACCACCGGCAGCCTGCCTACGATTTCCGGAATGAGTCCGAATTCGAGAAAATCCTCGTCCTCGACCTTAGCCATCAACTCGCCGATATTGTTGGTTGCCATCCGGCTCTCCGCCTTAAAGCCCACCACCTTTTTACCTATGCGCCTGGCGACAATCTTCTCCAGGCCGGTGAACGCGCCACCGCAGATAAACAGGATATTCCGGGTATCGATATTTATCAGTGCTTGTTCAGGGTGCTTGCGGCCTCCCTTGGGCGGCACCGAGGAGATCGTCCCTTCGAGAATCTTGAGCAACCCCTGCTGAACACCCTCGCCGGAGACATCGCGGGTAATTGACGGATTCCCGGATTTGCGAGCTATCTTATCGATCTCATCGATATAAACGATTCCCCGCTGGCAAGCTTTGACATCATAATCTGCCGCCTGTAGCAGCCGCACCAGTACATTTTCGACATCCTCACCAACATACCCCGCTTCGGTTAGTACCGTAGCATCGGCAATTGTAAACGGCACATGCAGCATTTTGGCCAACGTTTGCGCGATCAGGGTCTTCCCCGTGCCCGTTGGGCCGATCAGAAGGATATTCGATTTCTCAAGCTCCACTTCATCGTTGGCCCGAATCGGCTGACGGAAAATCCGCTTGTAGTGGTTGTAAACCGCTACCGAGATGATCTTCTTGGCCTTCTCCTGCCCGATAACGTATTTATCGAGAAACTCTTTTATCTCCGATGGCCGGGGCAGTTTGAAATCAAGCTCTGTCGATTGATTCTTCTCCGCGGTTATCGCCTCGATACATATCTGGACACAATCCTCACAGATCAGCGCTTCGCTCCCCTTGAATAATCTGGGAGTCTGCGAGGCCGGACGGCCGCAAAAACCGCATCGTTTCTCGGGCGGTGGCCCGCTCTTTTTACTTTTTGAAGGCACTTATGCTACTTTACTTTTCTTTCGTAAACTTCGTCAACCAGCCCGTAAGCCTTGGCTTCGTCGGCAGTCATAAAATAATCTCGATCGGTATCTTTTTCGATCTGCTCCAGAGATCGTCCCGTATGCTTGGCCAGGATTTCGTTCATCTGTTGCTTGGTCTTGAGTATCTCCTTAGCGTGGATATCGATATCGGATGCCACTCCCTGGAATCCGCCCCATGGTTGATGGATCATGATTTTCGAATTCTTTAACGCCGCACGCTTCCCCTTGGCTCCGGCAGCTAAAAGCACTGCGCCCATCGAGGCCGCCATGCCGACACAGGTCGTGTTGACATCCGGCTTGATATACTGCATGGTGTCGTAGATCGCCAGCCCCGCCGTAACCGATCCGCCCGGCGAGTTGACATACAGGAAAATATCCTTCTCCGGGTCCTCGGCTTCGAGGAATAGAAGTTGGGCGATAATCAGATTGGCAATCATATCGTCCACCGGCGTGCCGACAAATACAATCCGGTCCCGTAACAGACGCGAGTAAATATCGTAAGCTCTTTCGCCTCGCCCCGTAGTTTCAATGACCA
>DOTU01000364.1:1693-2801 GCA_003520965.1 Candidatus Zixiibacteriota bacterium | reverse complement strand
GATGGATGAATTAATATGCCCTGTAATGATGTTACCGAGACGATACGAATCGTACTTGATACGAATGAACGGCTGGTTTCTTATCGGCTGAGGAAATCAGCATGTGACAAGGCAGTTGGGGCAGAGTCACTCCTCCTTGATCATCTAAAGAACCGATCTATTCCCGAGATTCTAAAACTTGATCCTGCCTCCCTGCGTCTTGAATACATAGCGCAGAACGAAATCGAGGATTTCCTTCGTCTAAAACATCTTTTCGCCCTGCAAATGGCGATTGACACATTTACCGGCGGACAGGCAGGTGGAGGTAAAAACGCCTCCTGCAATATAGTCGAAGTAAACTATGGTTCTGATGGAATAATTATCGAAGCCGATATTTCAGTTGATATTATCGCCGAGCGGATTAAGGCTTGCGGACCATGCCGTAACGTACATAAAGCGACTTAACATATAAACGACACTCCATTATCTACATAGTTCCAACCAGATTTGAACCAGTTCCCTCTTGACCTTACCGCGTATATAAGTAACTTGTCATCGAGAGAATAATGAACGATTCTATGCAGAAATTACCACCACAGGACAGCAAACTCGCAGTTTATATCGAAACCTACGGCTGTCAAATGAACGAGTACGACTCAGAGTTGGTGCGGGCCATCCTTCTTGAGAACGGTTTTCGTGAGGTTGGTGATGCTGCGGCGGCCGATGTGGTTCTTCTCAATACTTGCGCTGTCAGGGAAAATGCTCACAACCGCGTTTTCGGACGGCTGCAAATGCTTGAGCATCTTTATAAGGATAAGGAACTGACTGTCGGCGTCCTGGGCTGTATGGCGCAAAACCTCAAGCTCGAATTATTGGCAAACGATTTACATGTCGATCTAATCGCTGGCCCGGATAGCTATCGCAGCTTGCCCCGTTTGATTCGCGAGGCTCGTGATAGCGGCAAGCAAGCCTCGTCAATCGATCTCTCGGAGTTTGAAACTTACGATGATATCTACCCCGCCCGCAAGGATGGCGTCAACGCCTGGATTGCGGTTATGCGTGGCTGCGATAATTTCTGCACATTTTGCGTGGTACCCTACACTCGCGGCCGCGAACGAAGCCGTCCGCT
>DOTU01000364.1:0-1432 GCA_003520965.1 Candidatus Zixiibacteriota bacterium | reverse complement strand
GAAAGCGTGGTGGATGAGACTAAAAAACTTGTCTCTGAGGGATACTCACAGGTAACACTTCTGGGACAGAATGTAAACTCCTACAAGCATGATGGTAAATCGTTTGCCGATTTGATGCGGGCAGTGGCTGATGTTCCCGGCATCAAACGTGTACGCTTCACCTCGCCACATCCAAAAGATTTCCCGGATGATCTATTGGACGCAATAGCGTCGCATCCACATATCTGTAAGCATATTCATCTACCGCTTCAGGCGGGAAGCGACCGCATACTTGGGTTGATGCGCAGACTGCATACGTCCGACGAGTACCTCAAGCTTGTCGATCATATAAGACAGATGATTCCAGATATTTCGCTTACAACCGATATTATCCTGGGATTCCCAACCGAAACCCGCGAGGAGTTTGAGCAAACCGTTCAGCTTGTGGAAAAGGTAAGGTTCGATTCAGCCTTCATTTTCAACTACTCCGAGCGTAAAGGCACAGTTGCCGGTCGCCGCTGGCCCGATGACATATCCTCCGAAGAGAAAAAATACCGCATCACGCTCCTGAATGATATCCAGAATAAAATCAACCGGAGCCAGAATCAGCGTCATATAGGCCAGGTTTTCGATCTGTTAGTTGAGGGCCCCAGCCGGCGCAGTTCGTCCCAGTGGAGCGGCCGTAACGATTATGGCCATAATGTGATCTTCCCTCATAAGAACGAGAAGCCGGGGGATTATATCCAGGTTAAGATTCTATCAGCTACAGCGGTGACTTTAAAGGGGGAGCGGGCATAGACCGCGCGGCATTTTATTTGCGCCCACAAATAAAATTGGGGTCATAATAAATTATGGCACCCAATTTTCACAAGATAGATATGCTCGCTATTTACTTCAACCAAAAACTCATCAAAATCGCTACGAAAGAATTGTACTCGCGGATATGGATATCATACCCGTAAGCTTTAGAGTTGGCCCGAGTATATCGGATTCCACCCTCTGCGCCAAGGCTGAATACAGGCGCGAAGAAATATTCCGCTCCAATCGAAATCCAGCCGCCATCGTCGTTGGAAATATCCCTAAAATATTTCGCGTCAACTGGGCGCATAATAGACGAATCAGCCTCAACTTTCGAATAGCTCTTAAAAAGATGAAGCGCCAAAAAAGGCATGAAGCTCATCGCCTTAGCCTGGTCGGCCGAAAGAAGCTGGTAACGGTAGCCGATATCAACGGTCAAGCGACGAGAATATAGAAGCGAATCGCCTCGCTGCATTTTGAAGCGATCATAATTGAATCCCACCAGAAAAGTGCTGTTGCCGCTTTCCTGACCTGCAAAAAGCCCAAACCGTCCTTTGGCAACGGGATCGACCACCCCATTTAATCCTTTTAATACTTGCTCCTGGGTGTTGGTGTAACGAATCCCAAATACCATAGCCCTGGACTCTGCTCCTAT
>DOTU01000259.1:795-7795 GCA_003520965.1 Candidatus Zixiibacteriota bacterium | reverse complement strand
CAGCTATTATCTATGCACCGGCGGGCAATTTGGGCAAGGTATTGGCCCGGGACCGCCCTTAAAGGAGCGTACCATATAGGTGACATCAAGACCAGAGAAAGAACAAGAACCGTTAACATCACCGGATACATACCAGGCATTACCGCTGCCGGGCGGACATTCACAAATATATGTTGGCGCCGGGCCGCCTTTGAAGTAGCGGACGCCATAGGTCACATCCAGGCCCGTAAAGGAACTAGAGCCATTGGCGTCGCCTACTACATAGGTACAGCCAACAGGCGGTTCGTTGACGTAAAACCCGAAAATCTGTGTGGAGGGTCTGCCCTGAGCATGTCCGGTGAAAGCCTCAACCTTCCAATAATAAGTATTATAATTGGGTAAGCAAAGCGGGGGCGTCCAGGTTGTATCGCTTAGAGTGTCTGAAAATAGAAATGGAGATTCAAAATCCGGAGTTTGATTTAATAAAACCTGGTACTGGACCGCATAACCCGAATCAGCGTCTATAGAACGCTGCCAAACAAGAAGCGGGCTGCAAATCTCAACGGAGTCAAGATTTGGAGGCGAGATCAAGCTGAAAGGAGTAAGAGGCGAATCTTCAATTACGGTGAAGATGAACGGCGTATCGCACTCTCTGTTTGGCGCATGGCCATTAAGGGCAATTACTTTCCAATAATAAGTCATGTTGTTAGGCAAACATAGCGGAGGGGTCCAGGTAGTATCGGATAAAGTATCTGATGAGACCAGGATATTGGCGAAAGTCGAATCCATGCTGACCAAGGCTTGGTATTGAACGGCGTAAGCGGAATCTGAATCAATGGTGTGATGCCAGACCAGATTGGGACTGCAATTGCCAATTGTATCGCCGTCAGGAGGGGAAATTAAAACAAATGGGTCGAGAGCATAAGTCATGGTGGTGACTCTTTTTTTCGCACCTTGAAGAATCTTACGATTGGCGCCCGATTGATCAGATTGAACGAAGACAACCAGGTCACAGTTGGCTGAGACAAGCGGGCTGGGGCAGTTGAAGGTCTGGGTTAGATCGACTGTGTCACCCTGGGCGATTGTCAATGCGATACCAGTGGTATTAGGAGTCATATCTCGGAATGTCTGATTGTGGATGGTTGTCCCATTGGGCGAACTGCGATTGATATTGGATTCGATGATCCCAATTCGAACCTTCAGACTCGTGTTGGTAATGGGAGCGGTGGCGATGATTCTGATGTGGGCATGGCCGGCACGGCTAACGGTGCTGTAAAGGCCGTTAATTTGTATATCCATGGGAGCGGCGAGGGCCAACTCAGTTGTTATCCTGGTAGCCCATGTGCCAGTACTGGAACCGGCATCAATGTTACCGTCGAGGAATAGATGAGGAGTATAAGTATTACCGTAATAGCTATTGCGAGCCATATTCTCAGTAATATTATAAGCATAGTAAGGATCGCTGGTATTGTAATTATTATGATAACGAATCAATACCAGGCGAGTCGAGTGAGCATTTGCTTGCTGATCTAAGACCAGATCAGCGTTGTAACAATACCCTCAGGCCCAGTTGGTGAACATCTCCCCAACAACGATTCTTTCAGTAGCCAGGGCCTGGTTGAAAAGCACGAAAAAAGACCCAAAAACACAAATTAATACAGTCAACAATTTCATAAGTAAACCTCTCTGTTTGTAACCGTTAATTGGAGCTTAATATTAAAAATAAGATAATAAATTATGAAGGTTGGATTATTGGCGGCAGGCAGCAAGTTGTCGATCATTGGTTGAGCCCTTTGTCAAATCGGCGAAGAAGCCGGGTAGACTACCAGTTTATCTCTTTATAAATACCACAAATGTAATATTTGTCAAGGATTTTACGCAACGGAGAGAAAAACGAATGCAAAGGCGGCTGGATTTCCAGGTTCAGAATGGACGGACTTATTTATAGCGCATCAGGTTCTGAAGCTGCCGCCTGGTCAAATTCGATTGTAATATAACAAGTTTGCCCTGTCTGGAAACGCTTAAATTTTCAAGTATACTGCGGTTAGGATCATTGGGGGGGAGAAGAGAGGCCAGACCGCCACCGATTTGAAAAATACTGGATACTATCAGCGAATTGCTTTCGCTATCCATGCCAAGATACCCTTCGATACCAAATCCATTTCCCGACCTGGCAACCGACAGTCCGGTCTCCTCCAAATAATCGATATAGCCGATGGCGGCTTTTCCAGTTGAGGATTTGATAGCAGATGTATCTGATTTTACTATTGCACGCATGTCGGGGGTAATCAGCACATAAAGGCTTAATAGCCTGGTTTTATCGAAATTGAAATCCTGGCTGAGGCGCTCGAATGTGGGGCTGATTGCAAAGCTTTGCGCTTTCCCGCCGGCGACATCGAGAACATTTTTTGTGGCCCCCTCCGAACCTCCCGCTATCAACCCCCCACCGGGAAGCTGAGCGATACAAGCGCCACTTTTGGGATCACAATAATAACTTGTGCCCTTGGACCACCAGAGAAGCTTTTTGTTCGAATAGCTTATCTCTTTCCAACCCTTTGCTTTAAACCCTTGATAAGCTGTTTTAGCGTCGAAGCTACCTGTAATTATTATTGCTCCGTTTTTAGGCAATGCTTGAGGGACAATAAGCTTGGTTCCGTTAACCCAGGACTTGTCGAACGGCATAAAAAGAACTATGCGATCGATTTCAGCCAAATCGAGACTCAACAGATTCAAGCAATGCCCAACAGTGCTATTTTCCAGAACTGACGCGCGCAAGTCCGAGTCTTGTGATATTTGAGCGGCGTTCATCCAAAACACAATTTGCGCTCCGGCTGGAATTGGAGTAGAAGCGGTTGGCTGAGCCGGCGCAGCCGCTGATGTGCATAATAAAACAACTATTAACCGGATAGCCGGCGCGAATGGCGTTCTTTTCTGGGTCTTTTTCATTATCATCACTTTCTTTTTACGCTTACAACTCTGACAATTACTAATCTTCGGACATAATAATCATCATGTCAATAACGATTTTAACGCTTATCATATGGATATTGCCAAAAATAACTGCATAATAAGTATCAATATGAATCTAAATTCAGAAAACCAACGGTTAGTTCCTTTCAGTTTCCGCTTGTTATTTTAAGTATTTTTGACTATAATTTACATTAGTATTTATCTTCGATACCGTCGGAGTTTTTGGTGAGAATTGCGGGTGTAACATTGATTAATTTGCACGGATATTTATTTGTTTATAAAGGTAGTTTCGAATGGAGGTAGCAGTGAAGGTCTCTACTATGATTGTGCTTTTCATGCTGGTCTTAACGGGGCTGGCATACCCTGTTCAAAATGTGAAATTGAGCGATAGGCCGTCGGGTGCAACGCTTCTTTCCGAGGATCAATCCGGGTTGACCATGAGATTGGACATCGGAGAGGTTGATTTCAGTGAGGTTAATACTTCCTCCGGTTCTTTTGTGCTGGCCAGTGTCGATGATCTTGGTCGGTCTCAGAAAATTGGAGAGCCTAATCTGCCGGTCCTTAATCGCCTGATCTCCATACCCTATGGTTGCGATCTTCAGGTTGAGGTAGTCAGTTCGACCTTTCAGGAGATTTCGCTGTCGGCCTTAAATCTTCATAACCCAATTATGCCGGTTCAACCTCCACTATCCAAGTCCGCAGACCCGGCGACCGTGCCGTTCGAGTATAATCAGAGCTTATACCAGCATAGCGGTTATTACTCGCTGCCGTTATCTTCGGTGCAAGTTTTGGGCACAATGCGCGCGATGCGGCTGGGTATGGTGACTATCGCACCGGTAGAGTATGATCCGACCGGTAATAACCTTCGTGTCTATAAAAACGTGACTGTTCATATCAGCTATCTTCATCCCGACTGGGCAACAACTCGTGATATCTGGGAACGTTATGATTCGCCGGTATTCGATGTCGCTTACAGGCAGGCATTTAATTATCACGATCAGCTTCCCATAATCCAACGCGATCATACCCGCTATCCGATCAAATATGCCATTGTGTCCGCCAGGATGTTTGAGGCACAGCTACAGCCTTTTATTCAATGGAAAATTCAAAGAGGGTTCAATGTAGTAGTCGGCTATACCGATGTTATAGGAACATCAAATACCGCAATTAAAACCTGGCTTCACAACCTTTATGACGCCGGTACGCCGTCTGATCCGGCTCCGTCTTTTGTGCTATTGGTAGGGGATGCTCAGCAGATTCCTCCATTTGCATTTACCGGCCATATTTCCGACCTCAGTTTCTGCGAATATACCAACGATACTTATCCCGAGGTTTATTATGGGCGATTTTCAGCGCAAACTACAGCCCAGCTTCAACCGCAGATAGATAAAACTTTGGAGTATGAGAAATATTTAATGCCCGATCCCAGCTATCTTGGGCGGGTGACAATGATAGCCGGAGTAGATGGCAATATGGCCCAAGTGTGGGCCAACGGCCAAATTAATTATGGCACCAGCCAATATTTCAACTCTTCGCACGGGATTACATCTAATACATGGTTGTATCCTGCGTCCAGCGGCAACGTTGAGGCGGCAATTATCGCAACCTACAATCAGGGAGTCGCATATGCCAACTACACTGCTCACGGCGGGCATGATAGCTGGTCCGATCCCACCCTTACGGTGAGCAATGTAAATGCCCTAACTAATAATCATAAATACCCTTTGGCTGTAGGAAATTGCTGTTTGACCAATACCTTTGGCACAGACTATGGTGATCCTTGTCTGGGTGAGGCTTGGCTTCAAGCTGCAAATAAGGGGGCAATAGGTTATATCGGCGCTTCAGATTACAGCTATTGGGATGAGGATTATTGGTGGGGCGTCGGATACAGAGCCAGCATAATCGAGAATCCTACCTATAGCGCCGCTCACTTAGGGGCATACGATGGCACTTTCCATACTCATGGTGAAGCCGATACCAGCTACTATATCACCAATGATGCCATGCTCTACTGCGGAAATCTGGCGGTTAGTCAATCAGGAAGCAGCATGATCGCCTATTATTGGCAGGTTTATCATCTGATGGGCGACCCGTCCGTCATGACCTATTTCGGCGTACCGAGTGCCAATACCGTGGTACATTCAGGATCAATGTTGTTTAATGCTGCATCATATTCGGTTCAAGCGGTGCCTGGCTCGTATGTTGGTATATCTATTGACGGCGTTTTGCATGGCGCCGGCTTGATTGGCTCATCAGGAGTGGCCGATATTACACTTGTTCCTTTCACAGGGCCGGGGACAGCAAATATCGTTGTCACCGCTCAAAATCGTATTCCATATATGGGAACAATCCAACTTATCGCGCCATCCGGTCCATTTGTGGTTTTTGATAGCTCTACGGTCAATGACGCTGCCGGCAACAATAACGGAATCATTGATTGCGGCGAGAATATCGTGCTTGGCGTACGGCTGAAAAATGTTGGCCCCGATACCGCTCACGCGGTTTCAGCCACAATCAGCAGCACCGATACGTATGTTACTATTACCGACAATAACGAATCGTACGGCAATATCGTCGGAAATAATGGAACGGTAAATCGTCCGAGTGCTTTTGCTTTCAATGTCTCCGGTAATGCTCCGGATAATCACAATATCACCTTCCAGATTACGATGACTGATAATGTTCCCAATACATGGAACGGCTCGATTGTATTAACCTCACATTCGCCGGTTTTGACTTATGTCTCGATGCAGATAAACGACAGTGGTGGTAATAATGATGGATTACTTGATCCGGGGGAAACCGCCCAGCTAATTGTAACCATTCATAACGGCGGTTCAGGTCAGGCGACTGCGGCAACCGGGGTGATGTCGGAGAGCGATGCTTATGTAACGGTTACTGATCCTAACGGCTCTTTCGGCAATATTATCGGAGGCGCTAACGGTAGTAACTCCGGAGATGCTTTCGCAATTTCGATAAACTCGTCCTGTCCTCCGGGTCATGCTATGAACCTGAATTTGGCTCTTAGCTCTACAGGCGGTTATACAGCCCAGGCTCAAATCCCGGTTATAATAGGGCACAGGTCTAATATCTATACGGATGATTTCTCGACCGATCACGGTTGGACCGGCTTAGGAGGCGCAGGGGAGTGGACCATAGGAACAGCAAACGGTGGAACAGGATCCGATACGCATGGCGGAGCGGACCCATCGGCGGATCATAGCCCTACATCGGATGATAAGGTTTTGGGTAACGATCTTACCAGCGGCACAGGTGGTGATTATAGCCCCAGCTTGACCCAAACTTATTGGGTAACATCGCCAACGATCGATTGCTCAAATGCAACTGGTGTACGGCTGCAGTTCTACCGTTGGCTGGGAGTGGAACGGAGTCAATATGATCACGCTTATTTACAGGCTTTCGACGGCATCGCCTGGGATTCTCTTTTCGAAAACGATTATTCAAATACCGTCGACGAATCGTCATGGAATCTGAATCAATACGATATTTCTTCCTATGCCGATCATAATGCCAATTTTAAGATTCGATTTGGAATCGGCGTCACCGACGATGGCTGGGAGTTCTGCGGTTGGAATATCGATGACATCGTTATCAGTGGATACCAGACGGCGCCGCCGCCTACAGGTCCCGATCTTTCATTCTCGATTAGTAGTATGGCCGATACTCTAGCGCAGGGGGACTCTACGGCGTGCCCATTCAAGATTTATAATCTTGGAGGCGCCGAACTACTGATTACATTCACCTGCCCCGCTGGATGGCTGGGATATTCCGGCAATCAGATTTCCATCCCGGCCCACGATAGTACCACTTACAGCGTAATAATGCGCTCTGCCGGGTTTGACCCAGATTTATATGCGACTACCCTCAACTACACGTCGAACGATACCGGCAACGCATCAGGCGCGATACCGGTCTCTCTCTTGATCCAGATAGTGCAACCGCAATGCGAATATTTTGTGGGGGATATCAATGGCTCGGGAGGCATGACCGGCCTCGATGTGACTTATGCGGTGCGCTTCTTCAAAGGCGG
>DOTU01000259.1:0-469 GCA_003520965.1 Candidatus Zixiibacteriota bacterium | reverse complement strand
GTTAACGGTTCCTGTTCGTTCAGCGGCCTTGATGTTACTTATATGGTCAGGTATTTCAAGGGGGGAGAGGCTCCGTTTTCTTGTCCTGATTGTCCGGGGTCGTTCATCCTGAAAAGCCCTAAGAACCCGCGGCCCATTCCGGCGATAATGAAACAAACTGAGCGGAATAAAAGCGGCTTATCAGAATAGGGTCAAAATCGAGAAAACGTATTGTTTTTATCCGGGGCTTCCCAAAAGCCCCGGATATCTTATATAGATCACGTACTCAGAAAAATAGTGCGTATTTTATTAAATAATAATCACTTAGATAATTCGATTAATCTGTTAAATTATGCTGAGAATCGGTTTTTTTAGCGATTTAATAAGTAAACCGGGCAGTCCAAACTATTAACTGCCCGGTTCTTCCCCCTTTAAACTACCCCCTATAGGCTATTTTAGGCAAACGCAAATTTACAGTGAAGATGGGCAT
>DOTU01000104.1:5717-6882 GCA_003520965.1 Candidatus Zixiibacteriota bacterium | reverse complement strand
TCAGTGGGTTGTAAGCTCAATCGTTATGAAATTCAGGTTATGTCGGAAGCGCTTCGGCCTTACGGCTTTGAAACCGTTCCGTTTTCCAAGCCGGCCGATTGCTATGTTATCAATACTTGCAGCGTAACATCAGATGCCGATTTGTCGTCGCGCCAGCTAATCAGACGAGCCAGAAGGCGAAATCCGCTCGGTAAAGTTATTGCAACCGGATGCTACGCACAGCTTCAACCTGATGACATCAAGGAACTTGATGTTGACGCTGTAATTTCAAACCGCGATAAGGAAAATCTGCCTGCGGTTATTTGTCAGTTATTCGATATCCATGTCAATCTCGACGGTAGGGGCAATATCCCGATTATTACCGGAATGATGGGGATGACGCGCGCTTTTGTGAAAATTCAGGATGGCTGCGATGACGAATGCACGTTTTGCACGATATGGATGGCACGAGGACCGGTTCGGTCGCGTCAAGTATATCAGATTATCGAGGAAATTAACAAACTTTCGGAAAACGACTATAAAGAAGTGGCTCTAACTGGTGTTCATATCGGAAAGTATAATAATGATGGACTTGATTTCACCGGTTTACTCAGGACGCTCCTATTGGGAACATCAATCCCTCGTATCAGACTTTCGTCACTGAACCCAACCGAGATTACGGATGACCTTATCGCACTTATGATAGAGCATAAAAGGCTTTGTCCTCACATCCATCTTTCGGTGCAAGCGGGCGACGACGGTATTCTTCAGGCAATGGGCAGGAAATACAGGGCGGCCGATGTTTTAGCGATTACAAAGCAACTGACAGATTCTATTCCCAATATCACCATTGGGGCTGATTTCATCGTCGGATTTCCCGGGGAATCTATCGAAGCATTCGAGAATACCAGGCATCTTATAGCTGAAGGCGATTTTCATCATTTGCATATTTTTCCTTATTCGGATAGGCCCGGTACCAATGCTTCTATTTTAGATGGAAAGGTTACTGCAGGGGAGAAGGCCCGTCGGACGGCAATGCTTCGGGAGTTGGGGCATACCAAAAGGATACAGCATCTCGAATCTTTCGTCGGCAAGCCGTTACATGTTCTCTTTGAAAACAGAGAATTGAAGAGCAATATGACCGGGCTTTCGGATAATTACTTACGAGTCGATGCGGCGCTGGACC
>DOTU01000104.1:0-5402 GCA_003520965.1 Candidatus Zixiibacteriota bacterium | reverse complement strand
CTATTACAGGAACAGTCCCCGACAAAAAAGAGTTGACTTTTTAGAGTGAATGAAGATATACTTTACGGCCCTCAGAGATGAGGATAAACCGTAGATTTAATTAGTAAATATGCTTTGAAAATGGCATATTTTTTTAGAAGCGGAATTGTGAAAAATATCACGCTTTACGAGGCAATAGATGTTTGAAATCTTTTTCCCCATCGCGCTGCTATTTTTATTCGCTTTGGCGGTGGTTCTGATAATGATATATCTGCCAAAGCTTTTGGCATCAAATACGGGAGGGCGGCGCAAGATATCGCCTTACGAAAGCGGCATCGAGCCCGAAACTGACGCTCGCTCGCGGTTTCCGGTCAAGTTTTATATGATAGCGATACTATTTATCGTTTTCGATCTGGAAATCGTTTTTCTTTACCCCTGGGCCTTGATACTACGACAGTTAAAAATGTACGCCTTTGTAGAGATGCTGATATTCATTGGAATTCTGCTTTTAGGGTACCTGTATATCATTAAAAAGGGGGCCTTGAAATGGGAATAGAAAAATATCTGCCTGATGGCATTCTTTTGACAACGGTCGAGAAGGCAGTCAATTGGTCGCGGAAATCATCGATTTGGCCATTGGGTTTTGGATTGGCATGCTGCGCAATAGAGATGATGTCAAGCTTTGCCTCGCGGTATGACCTGGCGCGTTTCGGCATGGAGATCATGCGCCCATCGCCGCGGCAAGCTGACCTGATGATTGTGGCCGGACGAGTCTCGGTCAAGATGGCTCCGGTAATCAGGCAACTTTATGATCAGATGCCCAATCCCAAGTATGTGATCTCGATGGGGGCTTGCGCTTCCACTGGCGGCGTGTTCAATAATTACGCTATCGTCCAGGGCGTGGATAGAATATTGCCGGTGGATGTATATGTCCCCGGCTGTCCGCCCAGGCCGGAGCAGCTGATTGACGGCATTCTAAAATTGATGGAAAAAATCGAGCATCAGAAGCTCAGACAAGAAGCTTAAACGATGTCATTAACTGAAGAGAAACTGAAAAAAGAGTATTCGGATAAGGTAGTAGAGATATATACTTTCAGGGGCGATCTAAATGTCATCCTGAAACCTCAGGATATTCCGGAGATCTGCCGGTTCCTCAAAACCGATCCCGATCTTAAGTACAATTTCCTTACCTGCATAACTGCGGTTGATTATCTGGAAATGAAGGATAAGCGGTTTGAAGTTGTCTATATGTTATTCTCGATTCCCAAGCATTTCAGGGTAACGCTAAAAACGCGGATCGAAGAGAATGAGGAGATTCCGACCTTGACTTCCTTATGGAGCACGGCCAATTGGCAAGAGCGCGAGGTTTACGATATGTTCGGGATCAAATTTTCAGGCCATCCCAATTTAGCTCGTATTTTGATGGATGAGGATTGGGTAGGATATCCTCAGCGTAAGGATTTTCCATTAACGTACGAAGTGCCTAATTTCAGTTACAATAAAGAGGAAATCGATACCAGGAAAAACGCACCCTGGAGGGGAGACGAGTGGCCAAACGAGAAACAATGATTCTCAATATGGGTCCTCAGCACCCGGCCACGCATGGCGTTCTTAGAATCGAGCTTGAGCTTGATGGCGAGACGGTAATCGAGGCTCGGCCGATTATCGGTTATCTCCATACCGGAATCGAGAAAAATATGGAGGCCAAGACTTATCTCCAGGCCCTGACCATGACCGATCGGATGGACTACCTGGCGCCTCTTTCCAATAATCTAGTTTATGTTGGTGCGATTGAAAAACTCATGCAAATCGAGGTTCCGCCGCGGGCTGAATATATCAGAGTCATATTAACTGAGCTGACCCGCTTGAATTCTCATCTTGTCTGGATAGGAACTCATGCTATCGATCTGGGCGCAATGTCGATGCTGCTCTACGCTTTCAGAGAGCGCGAAAAGATCACGCAAATGTATGAGTTTGTATCGGGTGTGCGGATGATGGCCTCCTATTTCCGAGTTGGCGGGCTTGCGCAGGATGTGCCGGTCGGCTTTGATAAACGGGTTAGAGATATACTGGATACATTCCCGGCCAAGATTGACGAATATGAGGGATTGTTAACAGATAACAAGATTTGGCGAAACCGTACCACCGGCGTGGGTACAATCACGATTGATGATGCTATCGATGCCGGCTTATCTGGTCCGAGTATCAGGGGAAGCGGCTTGGCCTGGGATGTTCGCAAGTCAAACCCCTATTCTTACTATGATAAGTTTGAATTTGATATTCCGATCGGCAAAAACGGCGATTGTTACGACCGTTACATAGTTCGTTTGGAAGAGATGCGCCAATCGCTGCGAATTATCAGACAAGCAGTAGATGGTCTCCCCGATGGGCCGGTAAGAATTGATGATCGTAAGATAACGCCACCTCCCAAGATTGAAGTTTTAACCGGAATGGAGCAATTGATTCATCATTTCAAACTGGTGGTGCACGGTTTTCAACCACCGGTTGGCGATGTTTATTTTCCAATCGAATCGCCAAAGGGAGAGATCGGCTGTTATCTGGTTTCTGACGGTACAAAAAAACCGTACAGGGTACATTTCAGGCCGCCATCATTCATAAATATTTCAGCGTTCAACAAGCTGGTTGCTGGTCGGATGGTAGCCGATGTTGTGGCATGCATTGGGTCTCTCGATATCGTCTTAGGGGAAATCGATAGGTAGTACGGAGCGGGCTTTGGAGAAAATAGAGAAACTTTCAGATTCATCGATAAAAGAGATTGAGCGGTTCAAGGGTCTTTATCCAAATCGGAATTCCGCGGTTTTGATGGTGCTTCATGTAGTCCATCAGCAGTTCGGCTTTCTGGATCGTGAAGCTTTGAGAGAGGCTGCAGAGATAATGGAATTGCCGTATATCGATTTCCAGCAGGCGGCCAGTTTCTACACCCTTTTTCCAAATAAACCGATGGGAAAATATCATATTCAGGTTTGCCGCACTTTGGCATGTCACCTGCGGGGAGCGGAAGAGCTTACGGCCTTGTTGAAGAAAATACTGGGAATCGGCATTGGCGAAGTAACCAACGATGGTTTGTTTTCGCTATCTGAAGTTGAGTGCCTGGGCTCTTGTGGCACGGCACCGGTGATGCAGATAAATGAAATCTATTATGAAAATCTGACACGGGCTCGTGTCGATGAGATCTTGGATGATTTAAGGAAAAAAGCTCGAAATGGCTGAGTTCGAGAAAATACTTTTCAAATATATAGATTCACCGGATCAGGACCGGATCGATACCTATATCAAAAATGGGGGGTATGCCGCTTTAGAGAAAGCGATAACCACCATGAAGCCCGAGGAAGTAACGGATGAGGTAATAAAATCGGGACTTCGCGGACGGGGCGGCGCTGGATTCCCGACCGGTCGGAAATGGTCGTTTCTTCCCAAAGGAATTGATAAGCCGGTATATCTATGTGTGAATGCTGATGAATCTGAACCGGGAACATTTAAAGACCGCGAACTGATCGAGCGCGAACCACATCAGGTTCTCGAGGGAACGTTAATTACAGCTTATGCTATAAAATGCAAAATCGCATTTATCTATATTAGAGGGGAGTTCGCTTACGGGGCAAAGCAACTCAACCGAGCTATCGATGAAGCCCGCGCCAGAGGATTTGTTGGTAAAAATCTTTTTGGAAAAGGTGTCGATATCGAGGTTATCGTTCATCGGGGCGGAGGGGCATATATCTGCGGTGAGGAAACCGCGTTGCTCACCTCGCTTGAGGGCGGCATGGGATATCCGCGAATCAAGCCCCCGTTTCCAGCGGTAGCGGGCCTGTATGGTTGTCCCACAATTATTAACAATGTCGAAACGCTGGCCAATATTCCGCACATTATAAACCGTGGCGCATCCTGGTTTACCACAATCGGGACACCAAAATCTACCGGCAGTAAAATTTTCTGTATGTCGGGACATGTCAATAAACCCGGCAATTATGAGCTTCCGATGGGAGTGCCGCTGAGAGAATTGCTCTTCGAACATGCTGGTGGAGTACGGGATGGCCGAAATCTAAAAGCTGTCATCCCCGGCGGGTCATCGGTACCGGTACTAACGGCGGACAAGATCGATGTACGTATGGATTTCGAATCGCTGGCAGAAGCCGGAACGATGCTTGGTTCGGCGGGGGTGATGGTTTTGGATGAGACCACCTGTATTGTCCGTACTGCTCAAAATCTTGCCCACTTTTACCAGCATGAATCGTGCGGTCAATGTACCCCCTGCCGTCAAGGAACCTATTGGATGTTGGCAATATTGCACCGTATCGAGCATGGCCAGGGGACGATGGAGGATCTGAATACATTGACCGATATCTGCGATAATATCGAGGGGAACACGATTTGTCCGTTAGGTGATGCCGCTGTGCCGCCGGTCAGGTCGACTATCCGCCAATTCCGGGAGGAGTACGAGTATCATATCACTCATAAAAAATGTCTGCCCGGTACCAGCCCCGCGAGGTTTGAATAAAAGCTATGGCCGATAATATCACACTTACGATAGATGGACGGAATGTCGAGGTCCCCCCGGGAACCTTAATCCTCCAGGCAGCCAAAATGCTGGGCATCGTCATTCCCACATTTTGTTATGATGATCGCCTCCGTTCGGTGGGGGCTTGCCGTATGTGCCTGGTTGAGGTAGAGAAGTCGCCCAAACTGGTGGCTTCCTGTGCTACTCCAGTTGCGCCAGGCATGGTGGTGTATACCACGTCTCCAAGAGTGATTAAAGCCAGAAAAGGCGTCCTGGAATTTTTATTGATAAACCATCCTCTTGATTGCCCGACCTGCGATAAGGGTGGCGAGTGCCCGTTACAGGACTTGACCTACGATTATGGCCCCACTACATCGCGCTATAAAGAAAATAAAATCCGCTTTATCGAGGATATCAATCAGAAGTTCGATGAAATTAAGCTTGGACCTGAGATTCTAATTGTTCGTAACCGCTGTATCATGTGCTACAAATGCATTCGTATCGTGCGCGAACAGGCCGGAGAAGCCGATTTAGGAGTGTTCAAGCGCGGCGCATTTGCTAATATTCATGCGTTGGACGAATTGGCGTTCGCTGACGAGTTTTCAGGTAATACTGTTGAGTATTGTCCGGTGGGGGCGCTTCTTTCAAGTTCTTTCAGATATAAAATTCGCGACTGGCTTTTAAAGCATACCAGCTCGGTTTGCAATCTTTGCCCGGTGGGCTGTAACATGAGGCTTGATTGGTCAGGTGATAAGGTTTATCGCCACATGTCTCGTCGCAATGATGAGGTTGAGCAGGGCTGGCTTTGCGATCGTGGCCGTTACGGATTTGATATTACGGGAGCCGAGGATAGAATCTTAAAACCGCAAATCAAGCGCGGCGCCTCGCTTGAACCTTGCAGTTTCGA
>DOTU01000206.1 GCA_003520965.1 Candidatus Zixiibacteriota bacterium | reverse complement strand
TCGTGACCAAGTATTTGGGGCAGAGCCTTAGCCCCGATTCTCTTATCCGACCAATCATCCCACTTATAGATATGGACATCAGTTCCGCAGATCGAGGTAGCGCTGACTTTTACAAGCACCTCATCGTCGCCGATTTTAGGCAGCGGAACTTCATTTAGTTCAGCGCCTTTTTCGGCTTTCGTTTTCACCACGGCCATCATTTTTTCGGCCATTTATTTCACCTCTTCAAAACAAAAATTATACTTCAGCGTGCCAATGTAATTCTTTGCATTCATACAGGCAAATCATTTTTGGCGGTCTTTTTTCTGGCGAAAACGGGCAGGTTAAAGACAGATTTTGAAATTACTTATGTTCAAACTCTGCTAATGGCGTTGTTCTGAACAGCCCAAGGGTAGTGCTATTGAGATAGCACTGCCTCAGGGTCTTTGTAAGATGGGACAAGGATTTTCAACAGTCGCTTTCCCCCTTTATAGAGCTGCAAGGCAGTTCAAATTTTGAACTATGCTACCAAAGTTGGCGGAACCTTGAAAGCAAGAAATCAATTGTAAGCGCATGTATTGTAATGGTTTACGATATTGCGTTTCATTTTGCAGCATGGCACGATCATTGCCATTATGAAGGCCGAATGTCAGGAGGCAATGTGAAAACGAGCAGACTACTGGTAATACTGGCGATATTTTCGCTAATCGCACCTCTAGCGATAGGGGCAGATTATCGGTACTACAAGCCGTTGTCGAAAAACTGCGATACCGATGCGGCAGCTAAACAAATACCGCAAAGGAACCTGCCTCTTAGTACGGTATGTAGTAATTTCGATTATTCCCGAATCAGCGGCGATAAATATCGGCCGGTATTCAAGCTTGTTTTCAAGGGGCCTCAAGATGATATAACCAAAAATTCTCCATTACCTCACAATAATGTTACTAACAGGTCGGATGCCAAACAAAAAGTGGTTTACCTCGTTTGCGCGGGGCGGTACAGTATCAGAGCGGATGCCGAAAGGCACGTAGCGACATTACGGCAATTCGGTTATTCATCAAAGTTAAACATTAGCAGCCGGAACACCTATCGGGTTGTGCTGGGCAAGACAGACAACAGCCCCAAAGCTGCAAAGCTGAAGAGCAGTTTTGAAAAGGAAGGCGTATCCTGCTTTATCGAAGAAGAGTAAGTTCCTCCTTTTGGGCGAGTCCCGACCTGTAGTATCAAGGGGGCCTGATCCACGGCCCCCTTTTTTAGTGCTGAGCGCTGAGTTTCGGGATATAGAGCCAGTTAAATTATTGGCAATTTTACATAAGTTGCAATATGATCTTATTGCGTATGATCATTAAAAGTGATGAACAACAATAAGGAGAGTTGCTTATGTATTACATCCTATTCTACAAAACAGTAGAAAATTATGTCGAAAGGCGCGCTCCGTACCGTGAGGAGCATCTGAAATATGCCAATGCCGCCCATGACAAAGGGGCGTTAGTGATGGCGGGGGCGTTGGCTGAACCAGCGGACGGCGCGGTTTTATTGTTTAAGGGCGATGGTCCATCGGTGGCCGAGGAGTTTGCGAAAAATGACCCTTATGTAAGAAATGGCTTGATTACAGAGTGGAAAGTTCGGCCGTGGACGGTGGTAATTGGAGCATAAAAGTCGCGAGTCACTAGTCGCGAGTTGTCGGGTTCGGGAGCCTCAGGTCGATAAGACTCGAAGCGAGAAGTCGGTTACATTTCAATCTTGAGGCATATCGGAAATCAATATCGGGAAGATAACGATAAATCGTTAATCATCTTTTCGGGCCTTCGCCACTCGCCCGGAGAGATTAAGCAGCTTTTTTGCATGATGATAAACGGATTTTAGGACAGCGATTTTGCTAATACTCATCCTGGCTTTCCGCGGCAACGCTCCGAAAAAGAATGGTATGGT
Source organism: Candidatus Zixiibacteriota bacterium (assembly GCA_003520965.1). Classification (GTDB taxonomy): domain Bacteria; phylum Zixibacteria; class MSB-5A5; order UBA10806; family UBA10806; genus UBA10806. Next base: position 1,163 of record DOTU01000206.1, on the reverse strand, counting down.
ATGTTTTGGATAAATCCAGAGATCGTAATGAGGACGTTTATCCATGACCCAGTTATCATGCCAGGTCATATCGGTAATGCAGTTTATTTCGTCGGTATCGCCCTCGCTGTAGGCGCGTTCCACGACACTCTCGAAAAGGATATTGCCTGGCGAGCAATATGAGTATTCCTCGTCATAACCAATCTTAAAAAGAGTCAATGTCCGTCCCATTTTAACGCCCATTTGGCCGGCAATGACACGGCTATCAGTTTCCAGAAAGTGCCATTCCAGCCAGCCGAGAGCGCTTAATCGTTTGGTCAGGGCGGTATAAAAGGAAACGAGAGTCGGAGATTGCTCGATAGCCGTGCCCTCCTGTTTCTTCCAGCCCGAGGCCTCGACTTTCATTAAGAGAGGAAGTTCCTTTTCGGTGGCATCAGCCCCCGTTAAGAAAACGGTTTTAACATTAGGGAGCTTGGCCATCTTGTTATGGGCTTTGGTGAGATTTCGCGAAAAGTTGCGGCTGAGGCGTTTATGGAAATCGTCAATTGCTCCATCGATTTTAATGATAGAGGCATATCCTGCAAAATCGAGAATCAGACCGGCACCTTCGATATTGTTGGCGAGCGCATCAAGGGTCGGCGTGGTTTCGGGAATGCGGTTAATTGCAAACCCGAAAGACGCCTTCTGAACCTTGAAAAGTGTCGTAAGTAAAAAGGGGATGATCTCATTCTGTCTATCGGTTGTGCTTAAAAAATCAACTGAAAAAGTATGCAGGTTAAAAGGAGTAGCCAGGCGCGGCCGGCTGAAGCCCAGGATGCGAAAAGGAGTAATAATCACAGGCAATAGCCCTACCAGTTGGTCTCCATCAAAAGCGAAAATACAGCACCAGGTTTCGTTTGGATTCAGGAAATTTTCAAGATAGGATGACACCCAGGCATGAGAAAGCGTTGGAAGCTTTTGAGGGGCTGCAAGCGCCAGGCGATTCCACTCGTCACGATAGGGCTCAAGAGCGGCAATGGAATCGACAACCTCGGCCCTCAAGCCGGATGGGTGATTGAGATTATTAATCGGGTTAGCTTTTTTATCGCTGGCCTGCGGCATTGTGGAAGTGCCCTCCGGGCGGTTTACTGGTTGAGGCTTAAGTTGTTTGCTATTAATAACCTGTAAAAGCAATTTTCATAAGG
>DOTU01000028.1:8227-10472 GCA_003520965.1 Candidatus Zixiibacteriota bacterium | reverse complement strand
CTCATTAAACAGGGGGCAATTGCCGTTACCTCGGCTGATGATGTATTCGCCAATTTTGGATGGCACCGGGCAACCGCCGCCAAAGAGCCATCTTATGATCTGGGCAAACTCTCCAAAGATGAGCTTTCGGTTTTTTCGCTCCTATCGGCTCAACCTGTGCATGTTGATGAGATCGGCCGAAAAGGCCAACTTGGTCCGGGTAAAACTGCAGAAGCGCTCTTGAATTTGGAGCTAAAAGGTTTTATAATAAGAAAACCCGGTAATTTCGTGGTTAGGGCCTGATGATTGAACGAGAAGTCACAATTGTAAACAGACTTGGGCTGCATGCCCGTCCCGCCGCACAACTCGTGCAGCGGGCCTCAAAGTTTGAAGCTGAAATCAAGCTTAAAAGGTTCAACCTTGAGGTCAACGCCAAGAGTATCATGGGTGTGATGATGCTGGCCGCCGAGATGGGCTCGAAGATCATCATCATTGCTGAAGGCCCAGACGAGAAAGAAGCGGTTGAGGCCATTATCGATGTTATCAATTCTAAATTTGGCGAGGAATAAGCATTCTGTCTATCATGAATAAAGAAGAGATTTTCTCGGGAATACCAGCGTCCCCTGGGATTATTATCGGCGAGGCCAGGCTTTTATCGCGCAGCAGTGGCACTATCGCTCCTATTAATGTATCTGATCCGCAGGCCGAGGCGGCCGTCTTTCAAAATACAGTTGTCCAGGTTAAACGCTCTTTGGAGAAAACTGCCGCTACGGTTTTGCAAAAACACGGCGCTGATTTTGCCCGGATATTCGATGCCCAGGCGATGATCGCCGGCGATGAAGTCTGGAATAAAAATATCGAAGCGCGTATTTTAAAAGAAGGGCTTTGCGCTGAATATATCTATGACGACGAAGCCCGCAAGGTTATAACTCAACTATCCGAATCTAAAGATTCTTATCTCAAAGAACGTATCCAGGATATCCAGGCCGTCACCGCACGCTTTATCGGCTTACTCAAAGGCGAGAAACAAACCGCTCTTCAAGATATCAAAGGCCCAACCGTAGTCGTTTCGCGCTTTCTTTCTCCCGGCGATATATTGGCTATCTCTTCTGCGAAAAAAATCGGTTTTGCAACCGGAGTAGGCGGACCGACTTCTCATGCCGCTCTTATGGCCAAGTCGTTGGGCGTGCCCGCCGTATTGGGCATTGGCGAACTTGCTGAGCGCATTCCTTCGGGTGCCGAAATTATCATTGATGGTTACAGCGGAACCTTTATTCTGCATCCCACGGCTGCCACAATAAAAAAATACCGAGAGCTAAAAGCCTCGGAGATTCGTCTGATGCGTCAGCTTGAGGAGCTTAAGGATCAACCAGCCGTTACCAAAGACGATAATGAAATAAACGTCCTGGCCAATATCGAGTTGCCCACTGAGGTCCCCAAAGTGCTGGCCGCAGGAGCTATGGGGATTGGTTTGTACCGCACAGAGTATCTATTTCTAACTAAGGCCGATTTCCCCACATTCGAGGAGCAGTATGAGGCCTATTCCGGCATTCTGCGCCGCATGGGGGAGAAGCCGGTGGTTATCAGAACTTTTGATCTCGGCGGCGATAAATTCCCTGGTATTACCGGAGCATATACCGAAGCCAATCCTTTTCTCGGCTGGCGCGCTATTCGATTTTGCCTGGATCGTCCCGAGGTTTTCAAAGTGCAGCTTAAGGCCCTGCTGAAAGCTTCGGTATTTGGCAATCTCTCAATCATGATTCCGATGATCTCAAATTACGAAGAGATTATCGCCACCAAGAAGATTCTTGAAGAATGCAAAGAGGAACTTCGCGCCGCCAACGTTAAATTCAAAGAGAAGATTCCTTTTGGCATAATGATCGAGGTGCCATCGGCGGCTATCATTTCCGAACATCTGGCTCCTGAGGTTGATTTCTTCTCCATAGGTACCAACGATCTTATCCAATATACGGTAGCAGTTGATCGCGATCATGAGCTTCTCGCCAAGCTTTATCAAAGTTTTCACCCCTCGGTTCTGGCGTTGATCAAAGCTTCTGTTAAGGCCGCCCATCGCTATCATCGTAAAGTAAGCGTTTGCGGCGAAATGGCCGCCGATCCTCTGGCCGCAGTGCTCCTTATCGGGCTGGGTGTCGATGAGCTTTCATCCGGATTTCGCATGACCGGTATCCTTAAAAAAGTCATCCGTTCGATTACCCATACCGGCGCAAGAAGGATCGCCGATCATGCTCTCTGGCTAAAAAGCCAC
>DOTU01000028.1:0-7918 GCA_003520965.1 Candidatus Zixiibacteriota bacterium | reverse complement strand
GTAATTGAGTTTTCGAGGAGAAATTCCCATGGCTGATATTTTGGCCCTCAAAGAAACGCTCGACAAGGGAGATATGTACGGACTCATTAAAGCTATGCCCCAGAATCTGGAGCAGGGCATAAAGCTTGGACGAGATGCCGATCTCATGAGATTGGAGCAGGAGACATTTCAATCTGTTGTCGTAGCCGGTATGGGTGGCTCGGCAATTGCCGGCGATATCGCTCGAAGCTATCTCTATAGGCAAATTCAAATTCCGTTTATGGTATGTCGCTACTACCGGCTTCCCGCCTTCGTTAATCGCAAGTCGCTAGTGATCTGCTGCTCTTATTCCGGAAACACCGAGGAAACTCTCTCGGCTTATGATGATGCCATTGTTACCGGTGCTCATATCATTGCCATTACCAGCGGTGGGAAACTCGCTCACAAAGCTGAATCCGATGGCGTTCCAATCGTAAAAATTAAAGGTGGCCTGCCTCCCAGAGCCGCCTTGGGATATTCTATCGCTCCGCTTCTTATGATTCTGGAACGCCTTGGTCTTTGCGAAGAACAATCCGAGGCGCTCTCCCAAACAGCATTACAATTAAAAAACTGGGCTGCTCTTTATGATCCTGCCGATGATAAAAACCCGGCTCTGGATCTTGCCCGGCAGATTTACGGCACTATCCCGGTTATTTATTCGGGGTATGAAAGACTGAATGCTGTGGCTACTCGCTTTAAGGGACAATTGAGCGAAAACGCTAAAATACTCGCTTTTACCAATGTCTTCCCCGAGCAAAATCATAATGAACTTGTTGGATGGCACAAACTCTACGATCTTGATAAAAAGTATACCGTAGTTATTTTAAAAGATTCACAGGAGCATAAACGTATCAGAGCCCGCATGGAAATTGTCATGCAGTATCTCCGCGATAAAAGCATCAAGGTTATATTACTTGAAAACCTTTCCGGGCAGGACCTTGATCGGGTATTTTACTTCATTCAATATCTGGATTTTACAAGTTACTATCTGGCTCTGCTCAATGGCGTTGACCCAACCCCTGTGAATGCCATAGATTACTTGAAGGAAAAATTAGCGAATTGAGGTTAAGTTGAAAGCTATAATACCAGCGGCAGGAATAGGGACTCGTCTCAGGCCGCACACGCATACTGCGCCTAAGGCTCTTTTACACGTAGCCGGAAAACCGATCTTAGGTCATATCCTCGATGAGGTTCGTGCCTACGGGATTCGGGATATTGTCATTATTATCGGTTTTATGGGTGATCAGATTGTTGAATATGTTCGCAAGAACTACCCCGCTGTTAATGCCACCTTTGTTACTCAGGAGGAGCTAAAAGGTCTGGGCTGGGCAATCTATCTTGCGCGGGAGCACTTTCAGAAAGAGCCGATCTTAATAATTCTCGGAGATACTATCTTCGAAACTGATTTGAATAAGGTTATTAACGGAGAATACGATTCAATCGGTACCAAAACTGTCGAGGATCCCCGCCGCTTCGGTATTGCTGAAACTGATGGTCAATTTGTAACTGCCCTAACTGAAAAACCTGAACATCCCACATCGAACCTGGCGCTGGTAGGAATCTACTATATCAAATCAACCGAGCTTTTTACGAAGAGCTTGAATGAGTTGGTCGAGAAAGATATTAAGACTCGAGGTGAATACCAGCTCACTGACGCGTTATCTTTGATGCTCAGGAAAGGCGCCAAGATTACTACCTTCAACGTTGAGGGATGGTTTGATTGTGGAAAACCTGATGCGCTTTTGGCCACCAATCGTTATCTCCTGTCTTTGATCAAATCTACCGATCACAGGGAGGGAAATGTAATCATTCCTCCCGTATTTATCTCACCCTCCGCTGTTTTAGAACATTCTGTGGTTGGGCCTTTTGTTTCCGTAGGAGATAATTCCAGGATTATCCGTTCAATCGTTAAGGATAGCATTATTTCTGAGAGTGCTGAGGTGATCGATTCTGTGCTTGATTCTTCCCTGGTGGGAAACAATTCAAGCCTTTCGGGGCACTACCAGAAAGTCAATCTTGGTGATTCTTCGGAGATCGGCTATTGATTATGTCGAGGCTTGAGCGCCTCATAAATGTTAATCGTATTAAATAGGATTTACTTGCATAAGGATAGTAAGTATTATAAATTGTGCCCATTCCGGGGGCTAAAACAAGTTTTACGGAGGCTATGTGATTAAAGACAAATACCTGTTCACCTCCGAATCGGTGACGGAGGGACATCCTGATAAGGTTTGCGATCAGATTTCGGATGCTGTACTTGATGATGTTTTAAAGCAGGATAGCAACGGCCGGGTAGCCTGCGAAACCTTCATCACTGTCGGGCTGGTAATCGTTGGCGGAGAAATCACCACTCATGGTTATGTTGATGTTAACGGTCTCGTAAGGGACGTTTTACGGAAGATTGGCTACACCGATTCCAAATATGGTTTCAATTATAAAACCTGCGGTATTCTCAACGCTATCGGCTCGCAATCGCCCGATATCGCGCAGGGCGTTGATATCGGCGGCGCCGGCGATCAGGGATTGATGATCGGCTATGCGATCAACCAAACCCCCGAACTTATGCCGCTTCCCATCAGCCTGGCTCATAAGCTGGCCATGCAGTTGGCGAAAATAAGGAAAACGGGCGTTCTTCCTTATCTCGGCCCCGATGGTAAAACTCAGGTGACTGTTGAATTTGCTGATGGCCGCCCCAGCAGAATCGATACGGTACTGCTCTCGTCTCAGCATACCGAGGATATCCTGGATGAGACCGGTAAGAAAATCACCAACCGCGCCAAAGACGAAATCATACAAGAAGTGGTCATGCCGATCGTGCCTAAAGAGATGCTTGACCGCAATACCAAATACCTTGTTAACCCCACCGGTAAATTTGTAATCGGTGGCCCTCAGTCCGATACCGGTATGACCGGCCGTAAGATCATTGTCGACACTTACGGCGGTTCTGCTCCGCATGGCGGTGGCGCTTTCTCTGGGAAAGATCCAACCAAAGTCGATCGCTCCGCCACATATATGGCCAGGTATATCGCCAAGAACCTGGTGGCTGCAGGACTCTGCGCCGAATGCATGGTCCAGCTTGCTTACGCCATTGGCGTAGCCGAGCCGGTTTCCGTCATGGTATTCACCAATGGTACAGGGCTCGTGCCTAATTCGCGGCTGACCGAACTTGTCAGAAAACATTTTGACCTGACTCCTCGGGGCATTATTCATGAGCTTAATCTCCAGCGGCCGATTTTTAAGGAAACCGCCGCTTATGGCCATTTCGGTCGCGAACTTCCCAACTTCTCATGGGAGAAAACCGACAAAGTTGATGAACTGATTAAGGACGCTTAATTATTACTATAAAGGACCTGAATGAAGTACGATGTCAAAGACCTGAAGCTTGCTAAAGCGGGCAAAAACAGAATCGAATGGGCAGAGAAGTTTATGCCCGTCCTGCGATCCATCAAACAGAGATTTTCCAAAGACAAACCCCTCAAAGGGGTCAAGATGGCCTGCTGTTTGCATGTAACCACTGAAACTGCAAATCTGATGATCACGCTCAAGGCTGGTGGCGCCGAACCATATCTTTGCGCTTCAAATCCTCTTTCCACTCAGGATGATGTGGCCGCCTCACTGGTTGCCGATTACCACATTCCTGTTTTCGCTATCAGGGCTGAATCCAACAAAGTTTATTACGATCATATCAACGCCTGCCTCGATATTCATCCCTCAATCACTATGGATGATGGCGCCGATCTCGTCAGCACTCTGCATACTAAACGCCGCGAACAGGCCTCGGAAATAATGGGCGGCTCAGAGGAGACCACTACCGGTGTTATCCGACTTAAGGCGATGGAGCAAAAGGGTGTTTTGCTTTTCCCGGTGCTTGCCATCAACGATTCGTCCACGAAGCATTTCTTCGATAACCGTTACGGCACAGGCCAATCAACCATCGACGGCATCATGCGGGCCACCAATTATCTGCTTGCCGGTTCAAACTTCGTGGTTGCTGGCTACGGCTGGTGCGGACGGGGTGTTGCCCGGCGCGCTTCCGGCTTGGGAGCCAATATTATCGTGACCGAGGTTGATCCTCTAAAGGCCATTGAGGCTGCTATGGATGGGTACCGTGTGATGCCTATGAAGCAGGCTGCGAAGATCGGTGATATCTTTGTTACCTTAACCGGCGATATCAACGTCATCGCCGCCGATCATTTCAGGCTTATGAAAGACGGCGCCATTGTTTGCAACTCCGGCCATTTCGATGTGGAAATCGACATCAAATCGCTGGAGAAGATGACAGCCAAAAAGCGCGATATCCGCCCCAACGTGGTAGAATATGCTTTTAGAGATGGCAAGCGCATCCTGTTGTTGGCTGAGGGACGGCTTATAAATCTGGCTTCGGCTGAGGGTCATCCGGCTGCGGTTATGGATATGAGTTTCGCCAACCAGGCCTTGGGCGCAGAATGGGTTTTGGGCAACGCCTCCAAGCTGGAGCGCAAGGTTTACGCCCTACCCCAGAAAATTGACATGGAAATCGCTCGTCTCAAGCTACAAAGCATGGGAGTCACAATTGACAAACTGACACCCGAGCAGAGGAAATATCTGGCCTCATGGGAGATGGGTACTTAGAGGGTAATCCTCTCTAACTGACATTTGCATTCAGGATCGGCAATTTGGTTCCACTAAATTCTCGGATTGACATGCCGATAAAATTAATAGTCCGTTTTAACTTTTTTCAGGAGGGTTTTTCATGCCAACTGGCGTGGTCAAGTGGTTCGACGAAAAGAAGGGTTTCGGGTTCATCAAGCCGCCGGAGGGTGGCACCGACATCTTCGTTCATTACTCTGCCATCAAGGACGAGGGTTTCAAAACCTTAGCACAGGGCCAAATGGTGGAGTATAATTTCGCCATGGGTCCCAGAGGCCCACAGGCTACGGAGGTGATGAAGCTCTAGTTCTCGCTACCATAAAAATTTCAAATCCCGGTTCTTTTGTACCGGGATTTTTTTTATACCTGAGACGCGGGTTCCGCCTTTCGCTCCAAAGGAGCGAAAGATAGAAATCCGATTGGGGATCCCAATGAGATTATGCCTCAGTCTGTAGGTTTTGAACTGATCACGACAACATCCTGAGGCAGTCTAATATCAGGCTTCCCCAATCGGATTTCATGCCCAAACGGGCCGCGGAACCCGCGACAAGCCGTTATTGCTGGGTGGAGGTACTAACTTATTTCCTTTGGCTTTTTGTAAAGATTGTCAGTAAATTTTAGATTTACTTTTTCTTTATGCTTTTAAAATGACAGGGGAGAAGACAACTGTCTTCTCCCCCTGGTGAAACCTCGCTGTTTTACTTCAAAGGAATCCGTAGTGTATGGCAACGTTGTGCCGCTACTATTTACCCCGAACGGCTGATTACCTTCCTGCTCTTGACGATACCATTTCTTTTTCATTTGAGGTCATTTTGGTCCGCACATAGTTGGTAATCTGCTGGACCTCTCTCTTGAACTCATCGTAATCGATCTGCATCCCGTTGATATACGCGCTCCAGCCCGCGCTTGATTTAGCGAAATGGATGGCGTCTTCGATCTCTTCCTGTGTGGCGCCGTTTAGCTTGGCTGCTTCCGCATGGAATAGAGCGCAGTAACGGCATTTTGACACCGCGGCAATGCCTAATCCGATCAGTTCGCGGTATTTATTGGGAATGGCTCCCTCTTCAAACTGCACCTGCTTAAATAACCGCCATTCAAGCTCAAGAGATGAATCGGGAATGCTTTTCATAAAGCTGGGGACTAATCCAAACATCTCCTTAATCTCATTATAGATTTGTTCTCTGCTCATGGTACTTCTCCTAATGGCTATGGGTTGAAAAACATCCGGGAGTAATAATTGGATAATAATTTACTGTACCCTCTTAATACTTCCGGTAATTTAGTATTCTCAAGAATCAAATCTTGTCTTGCCCCAATAAAAATTATCATCTTTTAGCTGCATAAATCGGAATCATAAAATGAATGTTCCCGATATGACGGTCTACAGCCATGAATTATTATGAAAATAACAGTCAATTTCAATATGTGATTGAACCGTAATATGTTGTCTCAAAAATGGAATAAAAATACAAATCTGCACAAATTATCATATATCTGATTTCACAAGCGGAACGGCCCGCCGATGTGTGGGGTATTAAAGAAATATCAATTAATTATTTTAGCAACGTCAGCTTTATACTCTGAATGTTGTGGCGGCTCTCCAGCCGCGCAAAGTATATTCCCGATGATACCCCTTTGCCATTCCACACGATATTGTGCTCACCGGCTTGCTGGTAACTGTCACATAGTATGGCCACTCTCTGTCCGGAGATATTGTAAATGGCCAATCGCGCTATGCCCGGCTCAGGTAATGAATATCGTATTAGCGTACTGCTATTGAACGGATTGGGATAGCATTCTAATAGAAATGTCTTATCAGGTGTTGGCACTTCATCGATTCCTGTTGATGGATAAAAGATGCTCAGCATCGCCTCGCTATCGGGCGTTGAATACTGGCCGCAGCGGGTGCGGGCGTAAATCACATAATAGTTTGTCACTCCCGGAACAAGCGTATCGCCGATAAATTCCTGACCGGATCCCTCGTAAACGATATCTCCATCATAGGGAGTCATGGGGAAACCGGATGTGCTTTTACGCAGGATTGCCTCTGAGAAAAGAGTATCCCAGGCCGGGTTTGTCCAATGGAAATTGGCCAGCCCCCCTGACGTATCCGCTCGAATCCCGATTACTTTGAACCCGGGTGATTCATGACGATTGAACGCGCCGCGGGTTGGGAATCCGTTTTCGAAGCTGGTAGATGTATTGTCATTGTAACCGATAAAATCGATCATATTATATGTGCTATCAGCATCTCCATCGGGATAGCGTATAAATGAAATGTTAAGTCCATGGTCGCTCGACCAGCCCACCTCATCGACTAACTGACTATCTGCGTTGATGAGGTAAATGTTGTCTGAACCGAAATCCAAATCGAACAAGGCCGGGAAATTGCTTTCATCTAATACAAAATATCCATGGCTTGGAATAATTGTCCCCGTAGGTATTCTGTAAATTGTATCGCAAACAATCATCCAATTCGATATGTCGTGATTGACTTGATCTTTGTTGCATAGCTCAATAAAATTGCAGCCGTTTTGCCAGTTGTTGTGAGCGTTTATTTCATTGATGATAATCTGCGTAAAACCCATTTTGGCCACGGCGAAATCGAATAGCAGAAGATACCAGCCGCCCATTCCAGGTATCCCGGTAGGGGAATAGCCCGCCTTGTATATGCCATAGCCCTTAATTGGAGGTGTATCATGATTCAATGTGCCCCATTTAGCAGGCGCCGCTCCCGGTAAATCAACCATTATTGAATCAGCTTCTGTATCGAGTGTAAACCCGGATGTGTTTGTTGAGTCCAATGTCAGAGGCATCTCATAAATATAAACACCTGAATCGATAACGGCTGTGCTCGATCTTGTAAATATCATAACGCCCGATAAATTAGTCAGAAAACCGTTCGAATTAAGCCTTATCTGCGGCGGATATGCTTTGATATATTGGATGTCATATGCCGGCAGCGGATTGGCCACCGCCTGGCTCGCTGCTAAGCCGAATAGCAACACTATCATTATCATCCTTCTCATAACCTCACACCTCCGTCAATTCTATTTTGACTTCCAGTGAATCGTCATATCCTGTCCTGGCATAAAATCTATCCGATGCGCCAGATACTCTTGGCTTTTTCCTTTGACCAATGTACTATCCGCCTCCGGCCAGATTTGTACATCCTTGAAAGCTTTCGGTACAATGAATCTGTATGTCGCCTCCTCAAGCGGTTTGCCCCAGGCGCCGGTGGATGTCAGTATATAGGTTGCTCGCGGCCCAA
>DOTU01000257.1:1523-4207 GCA_003520965.1 Candidatus Zixiibacteriota bacterium | reverse complement strand
GACAAGGCTAAGTCAACGGCTGGCTTATATATCCATATCCCCTTTTGCGGGCGAAAGTGCCTGTACTGCGATTTTTATTCGAAGGTCCCCAGAACCGGTGAGATAGAGGCCTTTCTCGATGCGCTTGGTGTTGAGGCCAGACTGCGTAACAAGGGGAAGTTTGAATTGTTAAATTACGATAGCATCTTCCTGGGCGGAGGGACACCATCGCTATTAAGCGCAGCTCAGATAAAGAGCCTTTTTAAGCATATTAGATCGCACAACCAGATATCCCCCTCAGCCGAGATCACGATTGAATGCAACCCGTCATCGATTCAGATCGAGCTGCTTAAGGCATACAAAGAACTGGGCATAAACCGCATTTCGCTTGGCGTGCAAACGTTCAACGATACTCATCTGGAAATGCTGGGCAGGCTGCATGACTCCGCCGAGGCCAAGGCGTCGTTTAAGGAGATCAAGTTAGCAGGGTTTGAGAATATCAGTATCGATCTGATCTACGGCCTGCCCGATCAAACGATTGAGGAGTGGCGAAGCGATCTGGCGCAAGCAGTTGGCCTGGGGCCGACCCATATCTCGGCTTACAATCTGATTATCGAACCCGGTACGCTCTTTGGCAAGCTGTACTCCCAGGGCAAGCTTGAGTTGCCATCTGAAGATATCCAAAGCGAAATGTATGAGGCGCTGAACAACGATCTGGGGGTGGCTGGATTCGGTCGATATGAGCTATCCAACTTTGCCCGGCCGGGGTTTGAATGTCAGCATAACCTGAAATACTGGCATTTAGAGCCATATCTGGGGCTGGGGCCGTCGGCTGTATCATTCGACGGCGAAACGCGGGTTAGGAACGAGGCCAATTTCGATTTATATCTTAAGGCAGCTTACGATAAAGAGCCTCCCCCTCACGAGGACGAGATGCTGGAGATGGAGAAGCTTCGCGAGGAGGCGATCATGATGGGTTTGCGGCTGACTGAGGGGCTATCAATCTCGGAGATGCGGGAACGCTTCGGTTATGATATTCTTAAAGATAAGGCGGACGCCATCAGGTCTTTGATCGATAACGGCTATTTGCTTTTAGAAAACGATCATCTCAAGCTCGCCCCCAAAGCGCTGTTTATATCGGATGAAGTGATTGTGAGGATGATATAGAATCGAATTTCTGTAGGCGGGGAGTTTATCTCCCCGCGACCCGACGGATGTCGGCAGATAAACTGCCGACCTACAGTTAAAAGAGTCAGGCCGCAGGCGGCCTGACCTACAGGAATTTTATTGGCTGAAGCTCGCCCACAAGGCGCTGTTTATTTCGGATGAGGTGATTGTGAGGGTGATATAAAGAGGCTTTTAACAAAGTATATTAAATGGGCGGCCCCTTTGGGCCCCTTCGTATGAATTAGATCGGGCAGCCGAGGACGGCTGCAGCGCATATAACTATTTTTTTGTTTTTTTTTAATTTTATGCTGGTCTTTTTCTTGGAGAGAGTTTTTTGAAAACCTTATTTCTTTTTCATATGAAGTCTTAAGGCCAATAAAATAATTATAAAGCATTTCTTCATCAGTATATTTTTCATAGACAAATCCGATTTTTCGCGATTTCATTACTTTTTTGTAATTCCATCTTTTCGGAACAAGTTTTTCTTTTCGCAATACTGACAGTGCATTGATAGCGGAATTCTTGACTAGGTCCCATGCCAAACCTTGAATGATGCCTTGCCAAATTATTGATGCAATTGAAACAAGCCATGGGTCCGGGGGAGAAAGTTTATAGGCTACTTTTAGTTTTGGTGCTTTGGGAGGCAATAAGGAATAAGATTGTCGTTGATATTCATGAAGTTGGGCATAAAATATTTCAATGAGAATTTTATTAGACAAATGTTGGTAAAAATAATCCGGGTTTTCACCTTCGGTTTTGATAGAAAAAAAGCCCAATTGGGGATCTATAGGACGCGAGCCGATATCAATTTCAAATTTGCGTAAGTTAATATGTATATATTTCATATTATATTAATACGTACTTAACAGTTTTATTTCTGCATTTACCTCTTTATCGGTTATTGAAGAAAATGAATTATCAAATACTAAATAATATGTATGCATACCCGGAAGTAAAATTGCATTGATCTCCGAAACAGTTAATTGCCCAGTCTCAAAACATGTATTAGCAGGATGGCCATTCTTATAATTAGTAAAATCATTTTCGCCCATTAAGTAAACCTTGATATCATTACCTGTCCCGCCGGAAGCTTGAAATCGGCCTGAAACTCTGTTTCTTTCAGAATCGGGCCGAGTGGTGAATTGATAATATCGATATTGGAGGGCTTTTGCAATAATCGACCCCTGGACTATATAAGATGTGTGTTCGCTTTTTGAATACATGGATGGTAAATATGATCTACTTTTGGGGTTGAATTTTTGGTATGAAGCAAAAATCGATAATACTGCAATTACTAATATTCCGATAAGAACCCATTTGATAGCTGAGCTTCTACGAACTGGTTTAGTATTTGATTGGGGATCATTAAGTGATGCGTTTTTAAGGGGGTGTCCGCATTTCGGACAAGAAAAGGCTTGATCGGAAACATCAGATTGGCATTCTGGACACTTAATAAGTGCCATAGCATAGCCTCCATGGTAAAACTAGTTTATGTTAAATACATTATAATAGATTAATGGAGCTATGCAAGCAAAATT
>DOTU01000257.1:0-1169 GCA_003520965.1 Candidatus Zixiibacteriota bacterium | reverse complement strand
GGGACCCGACCGCACAGTAAAATTGCAACCCGCCGCCCCCTTCAAGCGTCTTATATACGGTGGACAGTAAAATAGAGCTCTTTTGGACACTTCTTGAGGCCGAACACCCGAAGGCGGAGGCTTTCTGCAGAAGGCTGGCCGGCAACCGTCCCGACGGTGACGACCTCTATCAGGATTCGCTTCTCTCAGCCATGCGAAAGTTCGACAGGTTGCGCAACCAAACGGCCTTCAGGCCGTGGCTGTACCGGATAATCGTCAATACCTTCGTCAGCGCCCGACGCGGCCCCTGGTGGAAGAAACGAGTCCAATTGACAACGGAAATAGTTGAGACACTACCTGGTGTCGACCCGACGAGCGAGTACACCGCCCGACGGTGGCTGGAGATCGCCATGCGATCATTAAGCCCAGCCGACCGCGCCCTGATCACGCTGTTCGAGATTGAGGGCTGGTCTATAGCCGAACTGGCGGCGCTTGAAGGCAAGCCTGTGGGGACGATCAAATCTCGTCTCTCCCGCGCTCGCAACAAGATGCGTCAGACGATTGCCGGGTATCTCTCAAACGAAGTTCAACCGGAGAAAGAATATGCGTTGCCACAAAGCGAAAGCTAAAATCGAAATGGCCGACTGGAGCGACCCGGAACTGGCAGATCATCTCAAAATCTGTCCGTCCTGCGCAAAATTAGCCTTGGCTCAATCGATTCTTGATTCAGCTTCGGAGAGTGTCAGAAACCAGGCAGCATTGCCTGCCAGCGATCTCTCTGTTATCAAAGCCACTATGGCGGCGCGTCAATCACAAAAGGAGTTATCATTTATGTCGAAAGTCCAAAATATGCTTGCAGATCATCGGGGCCTGGGTTTTGGCCTGGCGTCCGTGGCAATTATCCTCTTATTCCTGACCCTGGTACCACTGCCCTATCAACGGATTTCGGGATACAATGTCACCTTCGCCGGTGTTGACGGTCTCGTCCCGGGCGATCAGATGCAGAAGGCGATGAGCGCGATAGGACACGGAAATGTGCCCATAAAGGTTGTGGCATCAGAGAACGGGGTTAATTACGAATTTCAATCTCTGCAATCGATTCAGGCTGCCAAAGAGGTAGCCACCGCGTTTGCGGCGTTGACCAAGACCAAAGTCTCTCCGCGGATCATGCCCAATATCGAAACCGTCTC
>DOTU01000044.1:2974-3483 GCA_003520965.1 Candidatus Zixiibacteriota bacterium | reverse complement strand
TTAGCTGGAGTTTTGGAAAACTTGGCGGATAGGTTAAATATTCTAATATCGCCTATCTGCGGCTCTTTTACGTTGGTAAGAGTTTCGCGGTGCTTGATCTGATCGCTGGTTAACGCTTTTTCTAATCCGACGATATCTCCTGATGGAATTCCCTTCTCGTTTAGCATATCCACCCAGTGTTCAGTGGTATTCTGAGTAAGTTTTTCCTCAAGTATTGGTGTAAGAAGTTTGCGATTGGCTTTTCTGGTATCCCGTTCCTGGAATCGGGAATCGGTCTTGAGCTCGGGCAGACAGACAGCATCGGCCAGATCCTCCCACTGTTTCTGCTGGTTGGCGGCGATATTGATATAACCGTCTTTGGTGCGGAACGCGCCTGACGGGGCGGCGGTGAAGTTATCATTTCCCATCGGAATTGGCGGTTGTCCGCCAATCAATAGATTGGCCGCTACCCAGCCCATGAGGGGCATAATCGAATCGAGCAGGGCAATATCTATAAACTGCCCCTCACC
>DOTU01000044.1:0-2661 GCA_003520965.1 Candidatus Zixiibacteriota bacterium | reverse complement strand
CCCGCCGACAGTATCACAAACAGGGAAACCGGCACGCAGCGGATGTAGCCGTTCGTCACCGTTGACATCCATCACGCCCGAGAGGCCCTGGATAATCTGATCGTAGGCAGGTTTGAAGGCATCAGGGCCGGTTTGGCCGAAACCTGAGATGGCGCAGTAGATAATTTTTGGATTGGTCTTGCAGATATCCTCATAAGAAAATCCCAGTCGAGCCATCACACCGGGCCGGAAATTTTCGACTACCACGTCAGCAGTCTTTAGGAGTTTTCTGAAAATCTCCTTAGCCTCCGGCATCTTGAGGTTTAGAGTGAGCGACTTTTTATTAGCATTTTGGGCGAGGAAACTCGTACCCATCAGTTCTTTGTTAAGCTTGGGGACATTGCCCAGTTTTCGAGCCAGATCACCGCCATCGGGGTTCTCTATCTTGATTACTTCGGCTCCCAAAAGCGACAGATGCAGGGTTGTAAACGGTCCCGATAAGACATTGGTCAAATCGATCACGCGCACATTCTCAAGAAGTCTCATACAGCACTCCTAAAATTAATCTTTTTTGAAATCAACAATAGAGCCGGATTTTAAGATAAAACCGGGCAGTTCGCGGCCAAAGAAAGCGCTCACCTGACGAGCCACATCAAGCAGGCGTTCGAGCTTAATATCGCGACGAATTCCCATACGTTGTAACGAATGCACCAGATCCTCGGTGCTGACATTTCCCGCCGGAAGCTTGGTGAACGGGCATCCGCCCAATCCTCCGAAAGCCGACTCAAACGAGGTTACTCCGGTTTTTAGGGCAGCGTAGCAATTAGCTAAGCCCAGGCCATAGGTATTATGGAAATGACAGGCCAATTGTACTCCGGGATTCATCTCTTTTAGAGCGCCGAAAAGCTCCTCTACCTGCGCCGGTTGGGCATGTCCGGCGGTATCAGCCAGGCTTATATTGGTAATATCATTAGCCAGATACTCTTTTGCTATCCCCAGCACTCGCTCAGCAGGCACCGGTCCCTCGAAACCGCAACCGAAAGCGGATTGGATAGATACCTGCACCTTCTTGCCCTCAGCCGACGCTTTCTTGGCCATCGGGATAATCCGGCTCAAGGCTTCTTGAGTAGTCATACCGGTATTTTTCTTGCTGTGAGTTTCGCTGGCCGAAACCCCCATGCAAAACATCTCAACTCCGCAGGTGAGGCCGCGCTCCAGCCCCTTTTCATTGAGCACTAATCCGGAAAGAACAACCCCTTTTTTATCAACCGAGGCGTAATGCGCAAAAAGTTTGTCGGTATCGGCCATCTGAGGTACTTTTTCCGGGTTAACAAACGAACCGAGTTGAATAATATCAATTCCGCTGCCCAAAATACCGTCGATCCAACGAATCTTCTCTTCAAGCGGTACGCAGGTTTTTTCGACCTGCAAACCATCCCGTGGCCCGACTTCATGTACGATAATGTTTTCTAGTTTCATAAAAAAGCCCGCTTTGACCTAATTAATCTTTTCTTTTTCCAACATAAGTTATAAAGAAAACTTTGGCTTAGCAAGTGTATCATCACGTTAAATTTAAAATCGTGGCCGTAACCGATAAAAATGAAAATTCATTGCTAAAGCGATTTTATTAGGTTTTAGCCCGATTTTATAATGGACATGCAACGCATAAGTATGTTTAATTAATTTGATATTTGATATATTGGATAGATGACCTGAGGAGAGATTGATGGAAACAATTGCTGCATCGGTACACGTAACCAAGGATACCACCGCCAACCCGGCGCCCCTGGGCCTTCTGGGCTTTGGTATGACCACAGTATTGCTAAACCTTCATAACGCCGGACTATATCCACTCGATACCATGATTCTGGGTATGGGGTTGTTTTTCGGAGGCATGGCGCAGATTTTCGCGGGCATTATGGAATGGAAGAAGGGAAATACATTCGGTACCACCGCTTTCACGGCCTATGGCCTTTTCTGGATGAGCCTTGTTGCGCTTCTCGTATTTCCTGCAATTGGTTGGGGTAAGGCAGCGGGTAATGTCGCCATGACCGCGTATTTAGGTATCTGGGGTCTGTTTACTGCCATCATGTTTGTTGGGACTCTTAAACTCAACCGTGCCCTGCAGCTTGTTTTCGGAACGCTGGCGATTCTCTTTTTCCTGTTGGCCCTGGGTGACGCTATTGAAAGCACGACCGTTAAAACTATCGCGGGTATTGAGGGGATCGTTTGCGGTTTGCTGGCAATGTACGCCGGATTAGCCCAAGTGCTGAATGAAGTTTACGGTAAGGTAGTCGCGCCGCTGGGTGTGGCAAAGAAGTAAGTAGATAAAGGAATTGGCTTGAGGGCAAACACTTTGGTTTGCCCCTACGACTCTATTAAAAAACCGAGGTCTCTTATGAAACCTCGGTATTCTTATTCACAAATCGAAACTTAGAACGCCTTACCGCTATCTGTTGATATTACTTTCGACAAATACCTGTTCTTTGGCGGGTGAAAAGAGTGAGATAGCCGGGCAAACCCCAAGCGAGATCAGCATCCCGATAGTACCCGCCTCAGGTGGAGAAATACCTTTTACATACAATATCAGGCAGGTGGCCAGGCCTAATACCGACGATGTAAACGCCGCAAATTTTGTGGTTCGCTTGCTAAGAAGGCCCCAGACAAACGGCCCCAGAAAGG
>DOTU01000123.1 GCA_003520965.1 Candidatus Zixiibacteriota bacterium | reverse complement strand
TCTTTCGATTTATGATCTCTTAGGCCGCAAGATTACCACCTTATATAATGGCATAAGCCAGCCAGGCGAGTTCGAAATAAATTGGAATGCCTCCGCTTATCCGTCCGGCGTCTATTTCGCCCGCTTGGAGATAGGGGAGAAGAGCCGATCTATTCGCATGTTGCTTATCAAATAGCGGAACGGAGGTAGGTTTATGAAAACTCTACTAAGTTTGGTCCTTTCGGGATTGGCCTTTGCCGTCATCAATTTGACGAATCTCTACGCCCAATCGCCCGGAGATACAATTGGCTATACCGAATATGTTTATCAATGCAACGGTTCCACGGGCAGGCGAGTTGTTTTAGATAATTCAGGCGGCTTACATTTCACCTGGATGTGGAGTGATAATTATGGAATAACCAGAAATGTCAGATACAACTGTTTCGGACCTGATTTTCCCTCCCCCTGGCCAAGGCAGGGGATAAGCATCGGGCCTGCCGGTTCAGGATATCCACAAATTTCCGTCACAAACGATAGTCGCGCAATAGCTGTTTATCATCGTGCCCCCCTGAGTGCAGAAACACTTTTTGTTGCCACTGATATCTTTCAATGCCAGGGAACTTTCTTCGGTCACCGGGTGCCTAACAGGTTTGGTACCAACCCTGTAAACAGGCTACTTTGGCCGTATCTTACAGTTGATCGCAATAATCGCATTCATCTGGTTGCTACTGCTACTACTACAGGCATGAATTACACCTATGAGCCCATGGGCTACACCCGTTCCAATAACGGCGGCACTACCTGGACCGCAATTGCGCCTGTAGATACTTCAAGAGTTATTTCGGTAATTGTTGTTTCCAGTAAAGTGTCTGATAAAGTAGCAATACTTTACTGCCATTCCAAAGCAGGTGATACTACATCTTTGAGAAACGATATCTACTATATAGAATCTCCCGATGGAATCACCTGGAATAACTTCGCCGATAAAGTGAATATTACTAATTACGGGCCTAATAGCGATTCGCTTTACGCATGGAAAGAAGTGAGCGCGGTTTATGATTTCGATGATAACTTGCATGTTATCTGGAACGCACAATATGTGACGAATACTTCCTCCCCTCATTTCGTCATTCCCGGAGCCCATCTGGCTCATTGGGATCACTCATCTAATACCATCAGTTATTTTGCCGATTTTCCTCCCAGCTGGCCCAATAGCGGTTGTTTTATGGGCCTCAATAATTTTGTATTTGCTCAATCATCGATTGCGGTTGACTCCGCAAATCAGCTTTATGTTGCTTATACGAGCTGGGATTCCACAGACTGCTCTTTAAATGGCGTTGCCAACGGAGATATCTATGTCCAACATTCATTTGATGGAGGCTCTACCTGGTCTGCGAAGGAAAATCTGACTAATTCGCATTATCCCGGATGTATGACCGGAGATTGTTTTTCTGATGTTTTTCCGTCGCTTGCCGAGGTTGCTAATAATTACGTTCACCTGTTCTATGTCTGCGATGCCGATCCACAAAATGATATCATCGAACCTATGGCATTTAGTACGGTTTTGTATCTTGCGATTCCGGCTGGACCACAAAACGCCACTGAGAATTTACCCCTTCCCGCCGGTTACTCCCTTTCCCAGAACTACCCCAACCCCTTCAATGCCCAGACGATTATTAAATACAATCTACCTGAGAAAGCCTTTATTTCTCTTTCGATTTATGATCTCTTGGGCCGCAAGATTACCACCTTATATAATGGCATAAGCCAGCCAGGCGAGTTCGAAATAAATTGGAATGCCTCCGCTTACCCGTCCGGCGTCTATTTCGCTCGCTTGGAGATAGGAAAGAAGAGCCAGAGCATCAGGATGATGCTATTAAAATAGATTGGTAGGTCAAGTCTCTTCAGAGACTTGACAAATGAAGTACGTCGGGTTCCGAGTCCCCTGGACGAGAAACCAGACACAATCGCCGTAGGGGCGGACCAACGTGTCCGCCCAAAGCTGCAGTTAATATTCCCAATTCGGGGCATAATCTCATCAAAAACCCCTTGCCGTAAAGCCGATAATATCATAAATTTATAGACTAAACTATGATAAGGAGCAATCGATGAAGCCTGAAAAAAGAATTACCCGCCACCAGATGAAGGAAGATAAATTAGTTTCTACTACCTTTAAAGCCACCGAATATGTTCAGAAGAATCAAATGCCGTTTATAATCGGTATTATCGCTATAGCGGTTATCTTTGCCGCCGTGATGTTTTTCAGATGGAGCGGTGATCGTAAGCGGACTGAATCATCCGCCCTGTTGTCGCGGGCTGAAATGTCCGGCGCTATGGGCAATATGGATCAGTACTCTGCGACAATGCAAATGATAGCCGACGATTACGCTGGCACTACTGCCGCTAAAATCGCTTCGCTGCGCTTGGCCAACGACTATTTCACTCAGAAACAATATGATGATGCCTTGAAGTATTTCTCGTTACTTTTAGACAAGTATTCGGATGACAAGATGGTGGCCGCCAGCGCTGCATCCGGTAAAGGCGCTTGTTACGAGATGAAAGGCGATTTTGCCCAGGCAGGCAAGGCCTATCAACAGGCCGCAGATTACAAATCGGGAGATTTCTGGACACCGGGATATCTCTTAAAAGCGGGCCAGAATTTTGCCAAAGCCGGGGATAAAAAATCAGCCGAGGCCGCTCTTAGCGAGATTGATAAAAAATACCCTACCTCCAGCGAAAATAGCCTTGCTAAAAGGTCGTTAGCTGAGATCAGGTATTAGCCGG
>DOTU01000149.1 GCA_003520965.1 Candidatus Zixiibacteriota bacterium | reverse complement strand
ATGCTGGCATTTTCGAAAGGACTTCGGCAAGCGTACCGGTTTCAGGAGAAACGAGAATGGCAATTCGAAGCTCTTACCCAAAAGAGATTTGATCTTGAGGGGAGGACCGTGGCTATAATCGGCCTGGGCTCAATCGGCCTCAGAGTAGCCAGGCTGGCCAAGGCGTTTGATATGCGGGTAATCGGCACAATCAACGCTCCCAGGAAATTAGCGTATGTAGACAAAGTTTATCCGTCAACAAAACTGAACGAGTGCCTCAAACAGGCTGATTTTGTGGTTTTATCGACTCCGGTTACTGAAAAGACATTCCATTTGATAGGGAAGACTGAGTTTTCCCTGATGAAACCAACCTCGTATATTATCAATATCGGGCGCGGAAAACTAATCGACGAAACAGCGCTGATTAAGGCCCTTCTATCGAAAAAGATTGCCGGGGCCGCTCTCGATGTTTTCGAATCCGAGCCGCTTCCCCAGGATTCGCCTCTTTGGGAGATGGAGAATGTCTCGATTACGCCGCATTTTTCGGGAATGGCGGATAATCTCTGGGAGAAAGTAGCCGCTCGTTTCTGTGAAAATGCGATTCGGTTCAAGGTTGGGAAACGTTTGATTGGAGCAGTTAGTTTAGAGAAGGGTTACTAATAGATAAAGTGAAGTAATAATTGTTTTTTGGGGAGTTTTTATAAAAAAAATATATGAGTTATCAATCAATTGCAGTAGCAAAAGTTTACAGGGGTCAGGCGATAGAATCGGTTCATTGGGGTTCGGCGGCCATCGCCGACGCGGATGGCCGTCTAATGTACAGGGTTGGCGATCCTTACCTGATGACCTTTATGCGCTCGTCAGCCAAGCCGTTTCAAGCCATACCGGTAGTGCAATCGGGCGCCGCCAAGAAGTTTGATTTTACGCCGAAAGAACTGGCCATAATGTGCGGATCGCATTCTGGCGAGTCATTCCAAATCGATATTGTCAGAGGAATTCTCGATAAAATCGGTCTGAATGAAAGCAATCTTCAATGCGGAGTGCATATTCCTCATCGCTACACGGTTCTGGAGCAGACTCCTGAACCGGGCAAGATTTTCACGGCGATTGAGCACAACTGCTCGGGCAAACATGCCGGTATGTTAGCGGTAGCGGTTCATAAGGGGTTTTCGCTAAACGATTATCTCTGGCCGGATCACCCGGTGCAGAGGTTGATACTCAAGAGTATCGCCGAAATCTGTCAGTATCCCGAGGATAAACTTGCGTTGGGTATCGATGGCTGCTCGGCGCCAAATTTTGCCATGCCGTTGTATAATATGGCGCTGGGATATGCCCGATTAATCGCTCCCACTGCAGTTCCCAAAGATCTGGCCAAGGTTTATAGCGCTTTAGCCAGGGCTATGCAGGAATATCCTGATCTGGTTGCGGGACCAGGCCGTTTCGATACAGTGGTGGCCACATCGCCCGGAGAACCGCTTATAGCAAAAGCGGGCGCTGAGGCGGTTCAATGCTTTGCTTTTATTAACCGTCAACAGGGGGCGGCGATCAAAATTGCGGATGGCGCGCCGCGGGCTCTCTATCCGACAGCGGTAGAGTTTTTGTGTAAAATGGGTATCAGGAGCAAGTGCGACGCGTTTGCCGAGTTTCATCGGCCAAAGATCTGGAACTGGCGCGATTTCGAGGTGGGCTATATCGAGCCGGGCTTTGAAATAACTGAGGTCGAACGTGAATAAATTTAACCTTTAGCCATAATTATTAGTAAATTATGGCCTCGAGGGCTTATGGGGGCGATGAACATAAATAAACCAGGCTTTGAAAGTCGTTGGCGCAACATGACAAGGAGCAACAATGGGTGATTTCCCTGCAGAGCCGTACCGCATCAAATCTGTCGAAGCGATAAAGCTCATAACCCGTGAAGAACGGGAAAAAAGTATTAGGGAGGCCAAATACAATATCTTTAAAGTAAAAGCCGAAGATATCTATCTTGATTTTCTAACCGATTCCGGAACCTCGGCCATGTCGGATAATCAGTGGGCCGGGATAATGACAGGCGACGAATCGTATGCCGGATGCAGAAACTATTTTCATTTCGAAGAGACCGTCAAATCGATAACCGGTTTCAAGCAGATCATTCCGGTGCATCAGGGACGAGCGGGGGAGCATCTGCTTTTTTCCTCCATCTTGAAGCCGGGCGATAAAGTGCCATCGAATACCCATTTCGATACCACTCACGCCAATATTCAATTTCAAGGCGCGGAACCGGTGGATATTCTGATCGAGGAAGGCCTTCATTCGGAAGGCCAATATCCATTCAAAGGGAATGTAGATTTAAATAAACTCGAGGCTTTCATAAAGAAAGTCGGGCCGGAGAAAATTCCGATTGGGATGATTACGGTTACCAACAATTCCGGTGGCGGTCAACCGGTCTCACTTGAAAATATCAAGCAGGTTTCAAAGCTTTATCACAAATATGGCATCCCGTTTTTTATCGACGCCTGCCGTTACGCCGAAAACTGCTATTTCATAAAAATGCGCGAGGAAGGCCAGGGAGATCGCTCGGTGAAAGAGATTGCCCGGGAGATGTTCTCTTACGCCGATGGCTGCACCATGTCCGCCAAGAAGGATGGGTTGGCTAATATTGGCGGATTTATTGGCCTGAATGACGAAGCCTGGCATAAGAAGATTACAACCAAACTTATTCTAATCGAGGGATTCCGCACTTATGGCGGGCTGGCCGGACGCGACCTGGAAGCGATTGCACGCGGCTTACTCGAGGCGCTCGATGAAGACTACCTGGCGCATAGAATTGGGCAGATAAAAAGTTTCGGAGAACTTCTCGCTTCTGTTGGTGTACCGATTGTACAGCCAACCGGCGGACATGCGGTTTTTGTCGATGCCGGGGCGTTTCTGCCCGATATTCCCAGAAAAGATTTTCCCGGATGGGGATTAACAGTTGCACTTTATCGCGAGGGCGGAATCAGGGCGGTTGAAATCGGAACGGTAATGTTTGGCGCTAAAGATGAGAAAGGGAATGATATTTTCCCGCCGATGGAACTGGTGCGTTTGGCTGTGCCCAGACGGGTTTATACTGAATCGCATTTCAAATATGTAGCGAAAGTATTTAGCCGTATCGCGGAAAATAAAAAATCGGTACGCGGATTGAAGATTACTTATCAACCAGAATTACTGCGCCATTTCACATCGGAGTTTAAGGAGATATAATATTCGTCATTGCGAGGGTCGCCTCGACCCGAAGCAATCCACTTGCACGAAGCGTCACTATTAATGTTAGATGCCTCGGCTTTATGCCGGTGGATTGCTTCGCTCCTTTTGGTCGCTCGCATTGACAACAACTAAAGGATTTACCACGTGCCCCCCTTACGATATTCGATAGAAAAGCTTAAAGAAAAAGCGCTCGATATCAGGCGCGATATAATTACGATGCTCATTCAATCGCAGAGCGGGCATACCGGCGGGCCGCTTTCCTGCGCCGATTTCTGCGCGGCGTTGGTATTCTACGAAGCCAATTACGATCCCAATAATCCTCACTTGCCTGAACGCGATATGTGGTTTTTCTCGATTGGGCATGTTACACCGGTGCATTATTCGATGCTGGCCGAGGCTGGATTTTTCCCACTTAAAGATTTGATGCGCTTTCGCACGTTCGGGGCACACCTGCAAGGCCATCCCAGTTGCCTCGATACGCCCGGTGTGGAGGTGTCGTCGGGATCGTTAGGGCAGGGGTTATCGATTGCGATGGGGGCAGCGCTGGGAAGCAGGATGGATAATCATCCAAGACGTGTCTATTGCATAATGGGGGATGGCGAGCAGCAGGAGGGAAGCGTTTGGGAGGCGGTCATGGCCGCCGCGCATTACAAACTCGATAATCTCTGCGCCATAATAGATTTCAACCGCGCTCAGATCGATGGCTTTGTCGAAAATGTGATTGGAATCGAGCCTCTGGCGGACAAGTACCGGGCTTTCAACTGGCATGTAATCGAGATTGACGGGCACAAAATGGAGGAGATAGTGGCGGCGTTTGAGCAAGCCCGTTCTTTTAAGGGAAGGCCCACTGTAATATTGGCTCATACTATTATGGGCAAGGGTGTCAGTTTCATGGAGAACGACCCCGGCTGGCATGGCAAGCCCCCCACGCCGGAGCGGGGCAAAAAGGCGTTAATCGAATTGGGGACGAGCTGGGAGGAGTGGTCGGAGAGGCTGCTGAAAAATTAAGTATAAAAGTTCCGTCAGGTCTTAGGTCGGAACGACCGTGACCTGACGGATTTATGGTTCGAAGATGGGTCTCAGGCTGAAAAATCAAGATTTAGGAGAATGCTTCTTTATCACTACGTCATTTAAGGATCATAATCTTTGGGGTAATATGCCAGGCGTATATGAAATTCTGGTGAAAGCGATCGCCTTTCAATTAGTTGAAACCCAATCTAAATTAGTCGCATACGTTTTAATGCCGTCTCATCTTCATGCTATATTGTTTATTAATGGGAAATCGCTATCGAATTTTATAAGGGATTTTAAAAAATATGCATCGCAAAAAGCTTTATTTGATATTTGTGGGACGCAGAAATTTTGGCAACAAAGATATGATAGGCAAGTAATTATTTCGGATAAAGTGCTTTCAACTAAAATTAATTATATTCATCAAAATCCGGTTAAGGCGGGTTTGGTGAAAGAACCGCAAGATTGGAAATGGTCAAGCGCAGGAGATTATTTGCGCGGTAGCAAAGGGCCTTTAGATGTATGGATGGAATGGAATAGTTAATTAACAATGCGTCAGGTCACGCCACCGACAAGGTCGGTGTCTAAGACCTGACGCAACTTTTTACAGAATTAGGTTGCCATGCAAAACATAGAATATAAACTAACCCGTGAAGGCTGGGGGCGGGCGCTGGTGGAGTTGGGCAAGGAGAACCCCGAAGTTGTGGTCCTCGTAGGTGACCTGGCGGCATCGACCAGTGTCAACCTCTTTAAAGAGGCGTTTCCCGACCGATTCATAGAATGCGGTATTGCCGAACAAAATATGGCCACCATTGCCGCCGGGCTATCGCTGACCGGGAAAATCCCGTTCTTTGCCACCTACGGCGCGTTCGCCTCGTGCCGCGCGGCGGATCAGATTCGGGTCACGATTTGCTATTCCAATCTGAATGTCAAAATCGGCGGGGCGCATGGAGGGATTTCGGTCGGGCCGGACGGGGCAACGCATCAGGCGATGGAAGAGATTGCAATCATGCGTTCGCTACCCAATATGAAAATGATCGTTCCGGCTGACTATTACGAGACATTCAAAGCCACTAAAGCCGCAGCTGCGATCAATGGCCCGGTTTATATCCGTTTTGGACGCGAAAAGGTACCTGTTGTAACCGACGAGAGCACGCCGTTTGTTTTCGGTAAGTCCAATGTCATGCACGAGGGCTCAGATGTCGCCATAATCGCTTGTGGTGTAATGGTATATGAGGCGTTGCAAGCGGCGGAAATGTTGGCCCAGGTGGGCATCTCGACGCGGGTTATCAATATGCACACTCTCAAGCCGTTGGATGAAGGAGCAATCATAGCGGCTGCGCGCGATTGCGGGGCAATCATTACTGCAGAAGAGCATCAGATTTACGGCGGGCTGGGTTCAGCGGTAGCGCAGGTGGTGGCAAGGGAATACCCGGTCCCTATGGACTACGTGGCTGTAATGGATCGTTTCGGCGAATCGGGAAAGCCGGACGAGCTTTTAGACGAGTTTGGACTTCGAAGCACTGATATAGTCGAAAAGGCGAATCGGGTTCTCAAGATGAAGCTGAACGGCTGGCGGGCGATTTAGCCCTGCCTCCCCGATTTCGTTGGGGGGCATAGGGTCGCGCGGGTCCCGCCCGCGACCGGAGGTCGCGCAGATGCCGGATTAGGCGGCTTAGTTTTTAATGTTAACTTATATACTGCTGTTTTACATAATCT